>NZ_JASEWO010000003.1:0-76197 GCF_030024295.1 Pantoea sp. Pa-EAmG | reverse complement strand
GTCGAATGCTGCGTTTTTCCGGGATCATATAGGTACGCTCGATGATTATTGACTGTCGTCAATTTTAACATTTTTCTCTGTCATGTGAACTCATCCGAGCAGTAATAATGATCAAAACCGCACAAATGCTGGGTATTCGCGGCTTTGATGTCTGCAAATTACCAGCCGGTTTTTGATCTGGAACGTTTTCTTTCCATATTTACATCCGGACACAACCTGATCCCGCGCAGAAAGTGACAGATGTGATAGCCGATAACCTTTGCTACTATTTTGCTTTCGGGTGGCATGTTGCGCCCGATTCACCACCAGGCGTGAGGAAAACACCATGAACCTTGATGATGAAGACCTTTTCCGCGATGCCATGGGTGATGTAACCCCGTTAAAAGATTGCGCCAACACCCAGTGGCTGCGCGCGCCGTCTACTAAAGCGCCGCGCCAGCAGCCGCATGACGACGCACCGGAAAACTTCCTGACGCGCGGCTTCCTTGAGATTATCCCGCGCGACACGCCGCTGGAATATAAAGCCGATGGCATTCAGCAGGGCGTGCTCGACAAGCTGCGGCTGGGCAAATATACGCTGGACGCCAGTCTTAATCTGTTACGCCAGCCGGTGGAGACCTGCCGGCAATCGCTGTTCAGCTTTATGCTGGAAGCGCGTAAACAGGGCCTGCGCAATCTGCTGATTATTCATGGCAAAGGGCGGGATGATGAAGCGCACGCCAATATTGTCCGCAGCTACGTGGCACGCTGGCTGCGACAATTTGACGACGTTCAAACTTTCTGCAGTGCGCAACCGCAACACGGCGGCAGCGGCGCAGTCTATGTCGGGCTGCGCAAAACCGATCGCGCGCGCCTCGATAATCGCGAACGCCACGCCAAACGCAGCCGTTAACTGTGAAATTTGCGGATGGTGGCCATCAGCACTTCCGCGCTTAGCGAGAGCGAGTGGCCGCTGCGGGTAATAATGCCCACCGGCTCGCCGGGGCCGGGCGATGCGATGGGTAGCGCGCTGAGCGCATTGTGACTTAAATCTTCCTTCACCGCGCCGGATGGCACAAACCACACATAGTCATAACGCAGCGCCAGCTGGCGGGCCAGCGAGGTGGACGAGGTTTCGACACAGTTGCCCGGCAGCGAGCAGCCTTGTTCATCCAGCATGTGCTGGGCAATACGCCGCGGCGCGGTGCCTTCAGGCGAAATCACCACTGGCCACTGCATGGCGCGGGAAAGTGTGACGTTGTCACTTAAGAGCGGATGCTCCGGTCGCACCACCAGCTTGAGCGATCCGAGAAACAGCAATTCGTAGGTCAGGCCGGTCATCATTTCGCTGTCCGCCATACGGCCAATGCCAATATCAAACTCCCCGGCGCGCAGGCCAGCCAGCAGCACATTATTGTGCAGCGTGGCCACCTGTACCGTGGTGTTCGGCTGCTGTTCGTGGAAGCGATCCAGGATCTGCGGCAGCATCCCCATGGCGGCGGTGGTGAGGGCGCCAAGGCGGATCACGATCGGGCGTCCGGAAACCGGCGAGTTGAAACTTTGTCCGGCGTGGTTAAGCGCATCCAGTACTTTCACCGCGTGGGTCAGGAACTGTTCTCCCAGTGTCGTCAGCTGAGCACCGAGGCGACCGCGCTCAAACAGACGGGCGCCCGCCAGTTCCTCCAGCTCATTGAGCGTCTTAGACAGCGCCGGCTGACTCAGATTCAGGGTTTCCGCCGCGCGGCCCAGCGTGCCCTGTTGCGCGACTGCCACAAAGGTGTGTAAATGGCGCAGACGAATGCGCTGATTAAAGAGATGATTTTTGTCCATAAACGCCAGCGTAATGAGTCAGAGTGGTCAGCGGCAAGTGGCTGACCGAGATTCTGTTAACTTACCTGCAAAATTATATTAACAAAAACAGTCAGCGTGAGAAGTTTTAGTAAGTGGCTGTATTGGTTAGGTTTATAAATAACCGGGCGTCCGGGCGCGTTTCTGTACTCAGCGTTATCAGTAGCTTAGCGGGTAAAATGTTGAATAATTCTCAATTTCACTTAAAAATCCTGCCCGTTATTGTTAACGATGCGCTATCATAAGCGCCGTTTTTTTTACCAAAACTGATGACCTATTCGTGATAATCCTGCAGGAGTGGTACCGTGACCAGCGCTGAAGCCATTGACGTCCGCCAGCTCATCAACCAGAGCGCGTTAAGCAGCTGGCAGAAGCGTTTAATTGCGCTGTGCTTTGTCGTGGTAGCGCTGGATGGCATGGATATCGCGCTGATGGGCTTTATCGCGCCGACGCTGAAAGCCAGCTGGGGCGTGACCAATCATCAGTTGGGGATGGTGATCAGCGCGGCGCTGATTGGCCTGGCGCTGGGTGCCATGGTGGCTGGACCGCTGGCCGATCGCTACGGCCGCCGCGTGATGATTCTGCTCAGCGTGCTGTTTTTTGGCCTCTGGACGCTGGCGACCGCCATGGCGCAAAACATCGAACAGATGATGCTGTTCCGTTTCCTCACCGGTCTGGGGCTGGGAGCGGCGATGCCCAACGTCGGCACGCTGGTGGCCGAATACGCGCCCGAGCGGCGCCGCTCGTTTATTATCACCGTGGTGTTCTGCGGCTTCACCTTTGGCGCGGCCTCCGGCGGTTTTGCCGCCTCGTGGCTGCTGCCGCGCTATGACTGGCATTCCGTGATGCTGATGGGCGGCGTGCTGCCGCTGCTGGTGCTGCCGTTTCTGCTGCGCGGCCTGCCGGAGTCGGTGCGCTTTCTCATCAGCCAGCGCGCGCCCGCTGCACGCATTCACGCTATTCTGGCGCGCATGCTGCCGGGCAGCGTCCGGCCTGACAGCCATTTTCAAAGCAGTGAACCGCTGGCCGCGCGCCACGGTGCAGTGGCCACCGTCGTCTCACCCCGCTATCTGTTTGGCAGCCTGATGCTGTGGGGCGGCTACTTTATGGGGCTGTTTCTGGTCTACCTGATTGGCAGCTGGCTGCCATCGCTGATCAACACGCTGGGCATGTCTGTCACCGAAGCGGCTATCGTCACCGCCATGTATCAGGCGGGCGGCACCGTTGGCTCACTGTTTGCCGGCTGGCTGATGGACCGCATCAACGCCAATCTGGCGCTGGCCATTATTTACTTTTGCGGCGGCATCGCCATTGTGGCGCTCGGGTTTTCCCCGGCGCAGGTCGGGTTGATGAGCGCCATCGCCTTCTGCAGCGGCTTCTGTTTTAACGGTGCCAACACCGGCATGAATGCACTCTCGGCCAGTTACTATCCCACCCATGCCCGCGCGACCGGCTCCAGCTGGATGCACGGCGTCGGCCGCATCGGCGCGATCATCAGCGCCTTCGTCGGCGCTGAGCTGCTGTCCCTCGGCTGGTCGTTTAGCCAGATCTTTCTGCTGCTGGCGCTGCCGGCGGCGCTGACCACGCTGATGCTGGTACTGAAATGTCGCTTTGGTGACCAGCCGCGCGCCACCGAGTGACAGGGCGATCACAGTTCCGCGAAAATGTTACCCGCCGCTAAAGGGTTGATCTACAGTAGCAGCAACCCTTTAGCCCAAGGTGATGACCATGGATAACTTTCTCACCCGCGATGCCATCCGCACGCTGTTCTCTCAGGCCATGTCGGCCATGTACCAGCAGGAGGTGCCGCAATATGGCACCCTGACGCAGCTGGTTACCGCCGTTAACGAACGCACCTTAGAAGCGCAGCCGGCGCTGAAAAACCGTCTGGCCGCCGCCGATGAGCTGAGCCGCCTCGGCGTGGAGCGTCACGGTGCCATTCGCGTCGGCACTGCCGCAGAGCTCAGCACGCTGCGGCAGATGTTTGCCGTGATGGGGATGGAGCCAGTGGGCTATTACGATCTGTCACAGGCGGGCGTGCCGGTGCACTCTACTGCCTTTCGCCCGGTCAGCGACAGCGCGCTGCGGCGCAATCCCTTCCGCGTTTTCACCTCGCTGCTGCGGCTGGAGTTGATCGACGATGCCGCACTGCGCGACAAAGCCACGGCTATCCTGGCGGCGCGCGACATCTTCACGCCTGGCTGCCGGGCACTGATCGCGCAGCATCAGCAGCAGGGCGGTCTCAATGCTGCCGATGCCGCCCGCTTTGTTCAGGAGGCGCTGGAAACCTTTCGCTGGCATGCGCACACCACGGTGGACAGCGCCACCTACCGCGCGCTGAGCCAGCAGCATCGCCTGATTGCCGACGTCGTGTGCTTCCGCGGCTGCCACATTAATCACCTGACGCCACGCACGCTGGACATCGATCGCGTGCAGGCGCTGATGCCTTCGCGCGGCATCGAACCGAAAATCCTGATTGAAGGGCCGCCGCCGCGCGCGGTGCCGATTCTGCTGCGCCAGACCAGCTTCAAAGCGCTGGAAGAGGCGGTGCATTTTAATGATGGCACGCCTGGCACCCATACCGCGCGCTTTGGTGAAATTGAGCAGCGCGGCGCGGCGCTTACGCCTAAAGGCCGCGCGCTGTACGACCGGCTGCTGGCGCAGGCCGGTACCGGCAGCGATAACCAGCAGCATCAGCAGCACCTCAGCGCGGTGTTTCGTGATTTTCCTGATGATGAACAGACGCTGCGCGAGCAGGAGCTGGCGTGGTTCCGCTACCGTCTGACGCCGCAGGGCGAGCATCAGCCGCCGCGCGCCGGGGAAACCGTGGCGCAGCTGCTGGCCACCGGACGTTTACAGGCGGAACCGATTGTCTACGAAGATTTTCTGCCGGTGAGCGCGGCCGGTATCTTCCAGTCGAATCTCGGCAACCAGACTCAGGCCCGCAGCGCCGGCAATGCCAGTCGTGCCGATTTTGAAGCCGCGCTCGGTGCCGCCGTGCAGGATGAGATGGTGCTGTATCAGCAGACGCAACAGCGCAGTCTGGCGCGCTGCGGCGTGCAGGAGTAGGGCGTAAAAAAGCGGCCTGAAAAGTGACAGGATCACTTTTACAGGCCGGCTGTTTTTCTTTCTAATGATTATTGCAGGCGTGCGTCGCGCACCAGCGTATATTTTCCGGCACCCAGGAACAGGATGGCCAGCGCGCCCAGCAGGTAAAGCGCTTCCGTTTCCAGCGACCAGGCGCCGACATCGGTGCGATGCCAGAGTGCGCCCATTTTCACCAGCAGCGTTGCGACTACCATGTTAACGGCAATGATAAAGGCCGCCGGGCGCGTCAGCAGGCCAACGATGACCATGATGGGTGCCACAATTTCCCCGATGTAAGCACCGTAAGCGATGAAACCTGGCATGCCTTTGACGCTGAGCAGATGGGCGATCCAGCCGACGCCATGAATCGCCTTAAACTCGCCATGAAACAGCAATAGCCCGCCGAAGGTTAAGCGTAACAGCAATTTACCGAAATCCGGGTGATCGCTCATCCGGGTGAACAGCTGATTGATGCCAGCAAACATCGCGTCTCTCCGTCACGCCAGGTTAACTTGCAACCATAAAACAGAATGCGTCGCTGCAGTTAACCAAAAAATTTGATGAAGTTGTTCAATGAATCGGTCGCTTATTCGGCTTAATCTGCAAATGCTTGCAGAACATAGACATTCCACTGAGGCCTGCAAATAATGGAATCAGGCTTTACCAGGAACCCGCAATGAAAAATGAACGACGTCTGAGGATCATGACGGCAGAAGGTGAACTCAGAGGCCTGATGGATGATGAACTGTTTACCTTTAAAGGAATACCTTATGCAGCGCCGCCGGTTGGCGCACTGCGCTGGCGTCCGCCGCAGCCGGTGGCACCGTGGCAAACGCTGCGCGATGCCACCGCGTGGGGCGATGCCAGCTGGCAAAATCGTGACTACTGCGTGGCGGCCGGCGGCGGCGATCCGGGCCGCTTCAGCGAAGACTGCCTCTATCTGAATGTCTGGACGCCTGATGTCGAACCCGTTACGCCGTTACCGGTGATGGTATGGCTGCACGGCGGCGGTTTCAGCATCGGTGCCGGCAGCCTTGATCCCTATCGCGGCAAAGCGCTGGCAGCGCAGGGTGTGGTGGTGGTGACACTCAATTACCGCCTTGGTCATTTCGGCTTTTTCGCGCATCCGGCGCTCGACGCCCAGTATCCGCCGGGCAAGGTGGTCAATAATTTTGCGCTGCTGGATCAGATTGCCGCGCTGCAGTGGATTCAGCGTAACATCCCGGCATTTGGCGGCGATCGCCATAACGTCACGCTGTTTGGCGAATCGTCCGGCGCGCGCAGCGTACTGTCGCTATGTTGCTCGCCGCTGGCCGAAGGACTGTTTCATAAGGGCATCGTGCAAAGTGCCTACAGCCTGCCGGACGTGCCGCATAAGCAGGCGCAGCAAACCGGCCTGCAGGTGGCAGCGCATTTCAATCTGGCCGCGGATGCCAGTGCGGAGCAGCTGCGCGCACTGCCGGCCGACAGTTTCTGGCCGCTGGAGCGACCGCTGGCGCTGGGGCCGGTGGCCATCAGCGGCGATGCGGTGCTACCCAGACCGATGCTCGACACCTTTATGGCGGGTAAACAGCATCGCGTGCCGTTGATGATTGGCAGCAACAGCGATGAAGCCAGCGTGCTGGACTACTTCGGCGTAGATGTCCGCAGCGTGTTACAGCAGCTGCGCAGCAAAAGTCGCCTGAGTTATCGCCTGTTGAAGTGGCTGTACGATATCCATGATGACAGCCTGCTGGGACGCGCGGTGGCGCGCGACATGGCGTTTACCGTCATGCCGCTGCTGGTGGCGCAGTCGCAGCACAGCATCGGCATGCCTGCGTGGCGTTACTGGTTTGATTATGTGTCAGAAAACGCGCGTCATCTCTACCCGCACGGCACCTGGCACGGCAACGAAATTCCTTATGTCTTCAATACGCTCGCGACGCTGCCGCCGCCGGGTGACTGGCATTACAGCGCCAGCGATATCGCCTTTGCCGGCCGCGTCAGCGCCTGGTGGGTGGCCTTTGCACGGGATGCCAGTGAGTTCAGCCATCGGCTGCGGCTCGACGGGGAACCCGACTGGCCGGTGTGGCGGCCAGGTGAAGATTTGACTCTCGCCTTTGGCCACGACGGTAAAGCGGAATCGGTGCTGAAGGCGCGATTTATGCGCGGCCGTCTGCGTCTGTTTCGCCTGATGATGCGCAGCCACGTTAAACTTTAATAAGCCTGCTAATCATGTAAAAACATCAATGTTTTTTTAAGGCAAATTGGCCGCTATCTGCCTGATTTTACGACCGCTCAGCCGCCCCGCGCGGCACCCCATCCTGCAATTAATTAGCTTACAAAACATTTATCTTTTCCCGGTTCGCTGCCGATAAATACCCTAAGCCCTGTTTTATCCGGGCTGCCAGCGTTCACACCAGGGGATTATGTATGGGTATGTTAAAAAACTTCACGATTCGCGCCGTTATGCTGACCATTCTCGGGCTTTTCTGCCTGTTATGGTGTGGCGTAGGGCTGTTCAGCGTCCACTCGCTGAATGCGCTCGGCGAGGGTAACGAGATTGATCGTCAGCTGGTAAACCAGATGACGGCGCTCAGCAAAGGCAACGATCAATATTTCCGCGTGGTCACGCGTCTGTCGCGGGTAATGGAAGGCCGCACCGCCGGTAACGCGCCGACCGCAGAAGCGTTCGCGCCGGTGCAGCAGGCACTGGATAACATGAAACAGCAGTTAACCCAGTTCAAAGCCATGGCGCCGGGTCCGATGGACAGTGAGACGGTGAACAATGTGATCAGCAGCTGGCAGAAACTGCTGGATGAGGGTATCGCGCCACAGGTGGCGCTGGCGCAGCAGGCTTCACTGGATGCATGGCGCGCGCAGGCCAACAATGTCACGCCGCCGCTGAGCCGGGCGTTTGGTGCCAGCGCAGAAGCGTTTAATCAGGCCGCCAGCAGCAAGCTGGATGAGACCCGCGTGACCGTGGACACGCTTACCAGCATGACCAAAGTGATTATTGTGTCGGCGGTGGTGTTCGGCTTATTGATTCTGCTGTTCACTGACCGTTACCTGGTGACGATGCTGGTGAAACCACTGGATCGCATTCGTAACCATTTTACCGTGATTGCGCAGGGCGATCTCAGCCAGCCGGTGGAAGAATTTGGCCGCAACTGCGTTGGCAAACTGGTGCCACTGCTGCGGGCGATGCAGGACAGCCTGCGTGAAGCGGTCAGCGCCATCCGCAGCGGCACGGAGAACATCTACCGCGGCGCGGCAGAAATTTCAGCCGGCAATAACGATCTTTCATCGCGCACCGAAGAGCAGGCGGCCGCGCTGGAACAGACCGCAGCCAGCATGGAGCAACTGACCGCCACGGTGAAATTCAACGCCGACAACGCACGTCAGGCCAGCGCGCTGGCGGAGACCGCCACCGGCACCGCACAGCAGGGCGGCCGTCTGGTTGGCGAAGTGGTGACCACCATGCAGGGCATTTCCGGCAGTTCGAAAAAGATTGCCGAAATCACCAGCGTGATCAACGGCATCGCCTTCCAGACCAACATCCTGGCGCTCAACGCGGCAGTCGAAGCAGCGCGTGCTGGTGAGCAGGGGCGCGGCTTTGCCGTGGTGGCCAGCGAAGTGCGCAACCTGGCGCAACGCAGCGCCGGCGCCGCAAAAGAGATCGCCACGCTGATTGAAGATTCGGTGTCACGCGTTGAAAAGGGCTCGGAGCTGGTCAGCAGCGCCGGCAGCACCATGCATGACATTCTGAAGTCGGTGCAGGATGTGAATGAGATCATGAAGCACATCGCTGCCGCGTCGGAAGAGCAGAGCAAAGGGATTTCGCAGGTCGGCACCGCCGTCACCGAAATGGACAGCGTCACCCAGCAGAACGCATCGCTGGTGGAGCAGGTGTCGGCGGCGGCCAGCGCGCTGGAGCGTCAGACCGAAGAGCTGCAGGCGTCGGTGGCGAAGTTCCGTCTGTCCGACAGCGCGCCGCGCGCACAGGCTGTGGCATCCACTGCTGCGCCTGCGCTGCGCCGGCCGGTGTTATCTGCCGCCGCAGGCGCTCAGGGTAAACCCGCCAGCAGTGAAGAGTGGGTTTCATTCTGAGACTGACACAACCACGCCACCAGCTGCGGCAAAAACGGTGGCGCATCTTTTTCCGCCCGCTGTAACAGGCTGTAGCTCGCCCCGGTTGCCACACTCGCGGCAAACGGGGCGATTAACCGCCCATTCGCCAAATCATTCTCCACCAGCGTAATATCCGCCACCGTCACGCCAAATCCCTGAATCGCCGCGCTGATCGCCAAATCCATGGTGGCGAAGTGCTGATTGCGCGCCATCGGCAGCTGCTCCGCCTGGCCGGACAGCCACAGCTGCCAGTCGCGCGTATCGCCGGTCGGATGCAGGAAAGTGAATCTGGCCAGTTCGCTGACATGGCGCGGCGCCGGCACGCTGCTGGCCAGCACCGGCGTCAGGCGCTCGGCAAACAGCGGAATGGCACCGGCAGGCGGCGTGCCGAACACAATTGCCGCATCAAAGTTTTCCAGCTGCGACGCATGATCGAGCGTGGTAGTGAGCGCCACGTGAATGTCTGGCCGCTGCTGCTCCAGCGCCACCAGGCGCGGCACCAGCCAGCGCATGGCGCAGGTCGGGGCTTTCAGCCGAATCGAGGCGTTGCTGCGGCTGGCTTTCTCAGTGGCATTGACCAGCAGATTGAATCCCTGTTGCAGCTCCGGCAGCAGCGCCGCGCCCTGATCGGTGAGATGCAGACCGCGCGCGTGGCGTTCAAACAGGGCAAATCCCAGCCAGCTCTCCAGCGCCGCAATTTTGCGGCTCACCGCGCCCTGAGTGATGCACAGTTCGCTGGCGGCGCGCGTCAGGTTGAGATGACGGGCGGTGACCAGAAAGGCATGAATGGCGTTGAGCGGCAGAGCAGAGCGGGACATAACGGCCTCAAGCTATGATTTTTTATCATGGCTATTATGACAACAATTCGCTTGTCGACTCAAGCGTCGCGCCGTTGAATAGAAATCTACTTCCGATACGTGGTTATGCAACATGTGGAGCAATGATGACCCTGAACAGCAGCGTGAAGCTCTCCTCCAAACAGCCGGACGTCGGCACCACCATTTTTAGCGTGATCGGCCAGCTGTCCGCACAGCATCAGGCCGTTAATCTGTCCCAGGGCGCGCCCAATTTCCCGTGTGACCCGCACCTGGTTGAGCTGGTCAGCCAGGCGATGCGCGACGGCCATAATCAGTATGCCGCGATGACCGGTTTACCGGCGCTGCGCGAAGCGCTGGCGGAGAAGGTGCACCGCCTGTATGGCCAGCCGTACGATGCCGCCAGCGAAGTCCTGATCACCGGCAGTGCCAGTCAGGGCATCTACATGGCGATTTCGGCGCTGGTGCATCCGGGTGATGAAGTGATCTTCTTTGAGCCGGCCTTTGACAGCTACGCGCCGGTGGTGCGGTTGCAGGGCGCGACGCCGATCGGCCTCAAGCTGCAGGTGCCGGATTTTGCGATTGACTGGGACGAACTGCGTGCCGCGATCACGCCGCGTACGCGCATGATTATCATCAATACGCCACATAACCCGAGCGGACAGGTACTGAATGCCGCCGATCTCGACCAGCTGGCGGCCCTGACGCGTAATACCGACATCGTGGTGTTGTCTGATGAAGTCTACGAACACATCGTGTTTGACGGCCAGACGCACTGCGGCATGGCCACGCATGCGGAACTGGCACAGCGCAGCGTGGTGGTGTCCTCCTTCGGCAAAACCTTCCACGTGACCGGCTGGCGCGTCGGCTATGCGCTGGCGCCTGCTGCGCTGATGGCGGAGATCGTCAAGGTGCATCAGTTCATGATGTACGCCGCCGATACGCCGATGCAGGTTGGCTTCGCGCAGTATCTGCAGAACCCGCAAAACTATCTGCAGCTGTCGTCGTTTTATCAGGCGAAGCGCGACCGGCTGCAGACGCTGCTGCAGGATTCACCGTTCAGGCTGTTACCGAGCGCCGGTTCGTTCTTTATGTTGGCCAGCTACGGACATTTCAGTGACGAAAGCGACAGTGAAATGGTAAAACGTCTCATCGTCGATCACGGTGTGGCCACCATTCCGCTGTCGGCGTTTTATATGGATGGCACTGACAATAAATTAATCCGCCTTTCTTTTGCTAAAGACGACGCAACGCTCGAAGCCGGCGCGCAGGCGCTGTGCCGGGTTAAAGGGTAATTAGGGGAAAATAATGAAAAAACTGAACGCACTGTTTATCGCACTGGGCATGATCACCTCCGTGCAGGCGCTGGCGCAGGAGAGCCTGCGCTACGGTCTGGAGTCGCAATATCCGCCGTTTGAAAGCCGCAACGCGCAGGGCGAGCTGGAGGGTTTTGACATCGAACTGGGCAAAGCCATCTGCCAGGTCGGCCATTTTGACTGCAAATGGGTTGAGAGCAGCTTTGATGCGCTGATCCCGGCGCTGCAGGCGAAAAAATTCGATGCGATTAACTCGGCGATGAACATCACCGAGGCGCGGGCGAAAAGTATCGACTTCACCAACCCGATCTACCGCATTCCTACCATGCTGATCGTGAAGCAGGGCGAGAAACTCGAACCGACGGCGGCGTCGCTGAAAGGTAAAAATATTGGCGTGCTGCAGGGCTCAATCCAGGAAACCTACGCTAAAAAGCACTGGGAATCCCAGGGCGTGACGGTGACGTCGTATCAGGATCAGAACCAGGTGTATAACGACATGGTCGCTGGCCGTCTTGACGGTACGCTGGTGATGTCCGCCGCCGGTCAGTCTGGTTTCCTCGATAAGCCGCAGGGCAAAGGTTTCGCCTTCGCCGGTAAGCCGGTGGAAGACGACACCATTCTCGGTTCCGGCATTGGTTTCGGTCTGCGCAAAGGCGATAGCAAGCTGAAAGGGGAACTGGATGCGGCCATCGCCAAAGTCCAGGCCGACGGCACCGTGACTAAACTGGCGGCGAAATTCTTCCCGGGCATTGACGTCAGCGTCAGCAAGTAAGCGGGTGTCAGCCTGATCGGCAGTTGCCGGTCAGGCTGTCTTGCAACCGCGCTTATCGGGCCGCCAGATAACAGAGCGCTTCCGCCACCTGATACGACTTCACAAATGACGGGATCGGCAGGAATTCAAAGCGCGAATGGAAATTGTGCGCGCCGGTGAAGAAATTCGGCGTCAGTAACCCTTTGGCCGACAGCGCAGACCCATCGGTGCCGCCGCGCATCGGAATCACTTTAGGTTCCACGCCCACCTGCTGCAGCGCAGCAAAAATCAGATAGATTGCCCGCCGGTCCTCACCTATCGCGTTACTGATGTTGCTATAGATATCATTGATCTTCAGCGCGACGTGACCAGTCGGATAGTGCGCGGCGATCTGATCGGCGACTTCCACCAGCTGCTGCTTCTTCGCATCAAAACCCTTTAAATCGAAATCGCGAATCGACGCTTTCAATACCGCCTGGCTGGCATTGGCCTGCATATCATTGAACCAGATATAGCCATCGCGCCCGGCGGTATGCTCGGGCGTGGCAAGCCGGTCGAAGCGGGAGATGAAGTCGTGCGCCATAAGTAGCGGATTCACCAGCACGCCTTTGCCCGACATGGGATGCGCCGGCACGCCGGTGAAGGTAATTTCAGCGGAGGCGCCGTTGAAGCATTCATACACCACTTCGCCCAGCTCGCAGCAGTCGATGGTCCAGGCGAAATCGACGTTAAAGCGCGTCTCCAGGTCCAGCGCCTTGGCGCCGCGCAGGCCGATCTCTTCATCCGGCACAAACGCCACCACCACATCACCGTGCTCGCCACGCAGGTTCTCCACCAGCGTCATCACCACGCTGACTGCCGCTTTGTTGTCGGCCCCCAGCACGCTGGTGCCGTCGCTGAACACAATCTCCTGACCGACATACGGCAGGATTTCCGGATGCTCCGCCACCCGCAACCAGATGTCCTGCTGCGCATTCAGACACAGATCCGCGCCCTCAAAGCGCAGGGTTTGCGGATGGATATCCGGTGATAGCCCGACATCGACGGTATCAATATGGGTGATAAAGCCCACGCGCGGCGCGCCAGGCCGGTTGCCCGGTTTCACGGCGGTCACCGTGGCATGCTGATCAATCACCACATCCTGCAGACCGAGATCGCGCAGCTCCTGCGCCAGCAGTTCCGCCATGGCGTGTTGCGACGGCGTACTGGGCAGCGTGCTGGATTTGGCATCGCTCTGGCTGGAGACCGCCAGATAACGGTAAAAACGCTGGGTCAGCTGACGGGCAAGTTGGTCTGTCATCACAATTCCTTATTAGCTTTGCGCCACTGGAGATACGCCAGACGGCTAAATCATGTTATTTATGAAATAAATACCGATGCTGGCTCATGGAAGTCAATAAAAAGCGAGAAGACGATGAAAAAGATGATAGGAAAACTGGCGCTTAGCGCACTGGGGTTAGCGGTTGCAGGCGGCGTCTCGGCGAAGACGCTGGTTTACTGTTCTGAAGGCTCGCCGGAAAACTTCAATCCGCAGCTCTACACCTCCGGTACCAGCGTGGACGCCAGCGCCGTGCCGATTTTTAACCGCCTGGTGGATTTCAAACCGGGCACCACCGAGCTGGTGCCCAGCCTGGCGGAGCGCTGGGAGATCAGCCCGGACGGCAAGGTGTATACCTTCCATCTGCGCAAAGGGGTTAAGTTCCAGGGCAATAAACTGTTTACGCCGTCGCGCGATCTCAACGCCGATGACGTGATCTTCTCGTTTATGCGCCAGCTCGATACGAAAAACCCGTATCACACCGTTTCGGGCGGTAACTATGCCAACTTTGAAAGCCTCGAGCTGGCAAAACTGATCACCCGTATCGATAAGGTGGATGATCTGACGGTGCGGATTACGCTGGCCCATGCCGAAGCGCCGTTTCTCGCCGATCTGGCGTGGTATTTCGCCTCGATTCACTCGGCGGAATATGCCGACCAGATGCTGAAAGCCGGTACGCCGGAAAAGGTCGACATGCAGCCGATTGGCACCGGACCGTTTGAGCTGGTGCAGTATCAAAAAGATTCCCGCATTCTCTACAAAGCCTTCCCGCAGTACTGGCAGGGCAAGGCTAAAATCGATCGGCTGGTGTTTTCCATCACCCCGGACGCCTCGGTGCGCTATGCCAAACTGGAGAAAAACGAGTGCCAGGTGATGCCGTTCCCTAATCCGGCCGATCTCGACAACATGCGCCACAACCCGAACATCACGCTGGAACAGAAATCTGGCCTCAACACCGGTTTCCTGTCGTTCAACACCACCAAAGCCCCGCTGGATAACGTGAAAGTGCGCCAGGCGCTGGCGATGGCCATCAATAAGCAGGCGATCATTGATGCCATCTTCAAAGGTACCGGCACGGTGGCGAAGAATATTCTGCCGCCGGATGTGTGGAGTGCTGATAAAGATCTGCAGGATTACGCCTACGATCCGCAACAGGCCAAAGCGCTGCTGCAGCAGGCCGGCATTCAGCCGGGCACCGAAATTTCGCTGTGGGCGATGCCGGTCCAGCGGCCGTATAACCCCAACGCCCGCCGCATGGCTGAGATGATTCAGGCCGACTGGGCAAAAGTGGGCATCAAAGCCAACATCGTCAGCTATGAGTGGGGCGAATACCTGAAGCGCGTTAAGGGCGGTGAGCATCAGGCAGCGCTGATGGGCTGGACCACCGCCACCGGCGATCCGGATAACTTCTTCGGGCCATTGTACAGCTGCACCTCGGCGAACGGCGGCTCCAACTCGTCCAAATGGTGCTATGCGCCGTTTGAGAAAATCATCACCGAGGCGCGCGCCGAACAAAATCATGACAAGCGCGTGGCGTTATACCGCGAGGCGCAGCAGATGATGCATGACCAGATGCCGGCGGTCATGATTGCGCACTCAACGATTTTCGAGCCGGTGCGTAAATCGGTCAGCGGCTACCAGGTGGATCCGTTCGGCAAGCACATCTTCTATCCGGTGGATATCACGCCTTAATCGCAGCGGACAGCGCGCTGAGCTGCTGTTGCAGAAAGGTCAGAAACAGAGTCAGGGCGGCGCTGCGGGGTCGCCCTGACTGCGTCTGCAGCTGCAGCGTACGCTGGCTTAGCTGATCGATATTGACCGCGCGCATCACCAGACCCTGCTGCTGCGCTTCCTCCGCCAGGGTAAAACTGCTGCAAATGGTCACCGCCAGCGGCGTGCGCAGTAAAAAATGGAACAGGGTGGAGAAGTTGTCGCAGGTCAGTACCGGTTCGATCAGATGGCCACTCATGTGGCTGGCCAGCTCAAACAGCTGGCGTACCGTGGTGTTTTGCTGCGGTAGCGCCAGCGGATAGTGGCTGAGATCGGCCAGCGCCACCTGCGGCACGCCCGCCAGCGGATGGCTGTCATGCATCACCAGCAACACCGGCGCCGGCCATGAGCCCACCACCTCAACCGCACGTTCCGCGTGCAGGCTGAATTGTAATGCCACGTCGCACTCGCCGCTGCGCAGCAGTTCAGCCACGCCCTGAGCGCTTGCCACCCGAACGTCAAACAGCACGCCGGGATGATCGCGGCGAAAGGCGGCAATCAGCCGGGGCAGCAGGGTAAACGCCAGCCCGTCGGTGCAGGCGACACGAATCAGCGTGCGCCGCACCGCCTTCAGGCCTTTAATCTCCGCCAGCGCATACTCCATATCCAGCAGATTTTTACGCACGTGATGGGCAAAAATCTCGCCGGCCTCGGTCAGCACCATCCCGCGCGCATGACGGGCAAACAGCGTCACGCCCAGCTGCTGCTCCAGCCGCTGAATTTGACGGCTGATGGCAGAGACCGCCACAAACAGCTGGGCGCTGGCCGCGCTGAGCGAACCGCAATCGGCTACCGCGAGAAAATAACGCATTTCCGTGCTTAACATGCCATGGCCTCCGTCTGTGCCTGCCTCGAAATCGGGCAACGCAGCTTTGCTTTAAAGGCAAATCTTACTCGATAAATTGATAATTGTGGCAAAGCTGCCTTTCCGCAAAGATGAAAAAACAGCAGACCTATAACAGGCAGGGCAAACATGACAGCACAACAGGCGGTTCAGCAGGCCACCGCATATTTCGACAGCGGGGAATTTCAACGTATCCTGGCGCGCCGCGTGGCGTGGCGCACCGAGAGCCAGCGCGACGATCGCGATGCGGCGCTAAAGGACTATTTGCAGCAGGAGATTGCGCCGCAACTGCAGGCGCTGGGCTTCACGCTACAGCTCATCGATAACCCGCACGCCGCCGGCCGGCCATTCCTCGTGGCGGTGCGCATGGAAGATCCTGCCTTACCGACCTTGCTGAGCTACGGGCACGGTGATGTGGTATTCGGCGATGACGAGAACTGGCGCAGCGGGCTGTCGCCGTGGCAGCTGACCGAAGAGGGCGATCGCTGGTACGGGCGCGGCAGCGCCGACAACAAAGGTCAGCACTGCGTCAATCTTGCGGCGCTGGAGCAGGTGTACCAGGCGCGCGGCGGCCGTCTCGGCTTTAACTGCAAATGGCTGTTTGAGATGGGCGAAGAGATCAGCTCGCCGGGGCTGGCGCAGCTGTGTCAGCAGCAGGCGGAACTGTTGCAGGCTGACCTGTTCATTGCCTCAGACGGTCCGCGGCTCAATGCCGTGCGGCCGACGCTGTTCCTCGGTTCGCGCGGTGCGGTAAATTTCCGCCTGACCATCAACGCGCGTGACAATGCTTATCACTCCGGCAACTGGGGCGGACTGCTAAGCAATCCCGGCACCCGACTGGCCAGCGCCATCGCCACGCTGGTGGACGCGCAGGGCGTGCTGCAGGTTGAGGCGCTGCGGCCCGATTCGCTGACCCCGCAGGTGCGCGCGATTCTCAGCGATATCGAGGTGGGTGGCATGCCAGGCGATCCCGCGATTGACACCAACTGGGGCGAGCCAGGCCTGACGCCTGCCGAACGCCTGTACGGCTGGAACACGCTGGAAGTGCTGTCGTTTCTTACCGGTAACCCGGCGCGCCCGATGAATGCCATTCCCGGCAGCGCGACGGCGGTGTGCCAGCTGCGTTTTGTGGTCGGTACCGACTGGCAGCGGCTGGCGCAGCACGTCAGCGCGCATCTGGCGCAGCACGGCTTCCATGATGTTGAGGTTGAATTTTTGCGCGGTTCACCCGCCACGCGTCTCGATCCTGACGATCCGCTGGTGCACTGGGTGCTGAACAGCATGGCGGCAACCAGCGGCAAAAAACCTGCGCTGCTGCCCAACCTTGGGGGATCGCTGCCGAATGAAGTGTTCGCGGAGATTCTGGGCCTGCCAACGCTGTGGGTGCCACATTCGTATCCCGCCTGCGGTCAGCATGGCGTGAATGAGCACATGCTGAAATCGATTGCCCGCGAAGGGCTGCAGATCATGACGCAGCTGCTGTGGGAGCTGGGCGAGCAGGGCACGGAATGGCTGGCGCAACACCGCGCTTATGCGGGAGGTGGCGCATGAGCAGCCTCAGCCATAGCGCGCCGCTGAGCGGGGTGAAGCCAAACCTGCATAAAACGCTGTTTGCGACCTGCATCGGTAATGCGCTGGAGTGGTTCGACATTGCGGTATATGGCTTCTTCGCCAGCTATATCGCCCACGCCTTCTTTCCCACCAGCGATGCGTCGGTCTCGCTGCTGCTGACCTTTGGCAGTTTCGGCGTCTCCTTTCTGATTCGCCCGCTGGGCGCGGTGGTGCTGGGCAACTATGCCGATCGCCACGGGCGTAAAAAAGCGCTGCTGCTCTCAATCAATCTGATGATGCTTGGCGGAGCCATCATCACGTTTATGCCGGGCTACGACAGCATCGGCCTGCTCGCACCGCTGCTGATCCTGCTGGCGCGCCTGGTGCAGGGCTTCTCTGCCGGTGGCGAATTTGGCAGCTCTACGGCGTTTCTGGTCGAGCATTTTCCCGAGCGCAAAGCCTTTATCGCCAGCTGGCAGTTCGCCACCCAGGGCGCCAGCACGCTGATGGCCTCCGCGTTTGGTCTCGGTCTGACGCAGATCCTGAGCGAAGGCCAGATTCAGGCATGGGGCTGGCGTATTCCGTTTGCCTTCGGCCTGCTGATTGGCCCGCTCGGGCTGTATATCCGCCGTCACGTGCACGAGCCCGCCAGCTTTGCCGCGCAGACGCCGGAAGCGGCCCCGCTCAAACGGCTGTTTGGCCGGCAAAAAGCGCTGATGCTGCTGGCGATTGGCCTGATGGTGATCTCCACGGCGGTCAACTACATGCTCAACTACGTGCCGACCTACGCAACCAAAAATCTGCATCTGCCGGGCTCGGTGGCCTTTACCGCCACACTGCTGGCCGGGGTGATTCTGACGGTAGTGACGCCGCTGATGGGATGGTGGGCGGAGCGCATTGGCCGCCTGCCGCTGATGTGGGGCTCGCTCATACTGCTGATGGTCACCATCTTTCCGGCCTTTCGGCTGGTGGTCAATCACACCACGCCGGCCACGCTGATTGTGCTGGTGTGCTGGATGGCGCTGCTGAAATCGATCTATTTTTCCACCGTGCCCTCGGTGATGGCGGATCTGTTCCCGATTGGTACGCGCGCCAGCGGCATGGCCATCAGCTATAACATTGCGGTTACGGTGTTTGGCGGTTTTGCGCCGCTGATTTGCACGCTGCTGATCAGTGCCGCCGGCACCAGTCTGGCGCCGGGCTACTACCTGATGGCGATGTCGCTCTTAAGCGGGATAGCGCTGCTGCGCAGTCAGAAACGGATACGCTAAGTGGCAACCGGTGCGCGCGCTGCGCACCGGTGTTTACGCATCAGGCAAACTGCAGATAGGCGACGTGCGTTTGCAGATACTCCTCCAGCCCGTGGCGGCCATCGGCACCGCCGATGCCGGATTTGCGCCAGCCGGCATGGAACCCCTGCATCGCTTCAAAATTTTCGCGGTTAATGTAGGTTTCCCCGAATTTCAGCCGGCGCAGCGCGATCATCGCGGTGTTCAGATCGCGGGTATACAGCGATGAGGTCAGGCCATAGTCGCAGTCGTTAGCCAGCGCGATGGCTTCATCCAGCGTGTTAAAGCGCATCACCGGCAGCACCGGGCCAAAAATCTCCTCACGCATGATCGCCATCTCCTGACGTACCCCGGTGATGATGGTCGGTTCAAAATAAAAACCACGTTCACCGGCGCGTTTGCCCCCCAGCACCACCTTGCCGCCCTGCGCGACGGCGCTGGCGACCTTTTGCCCGACGCGGTCGCACGCGGCTGCGCTAATCAGCGGCCCCATATCCACATCGGCCTGCTGCGCCGGATCGCCAAATTTCACCTGCTGCATCGCCACGGTCAGGGCGCTGATAAAGCGATTGTAAATGCCGTCTTGTACATACACGCGCTCGGCGCAGTTACACACCTGGCCACTGTTAATAATGCGCGAACTGACGATAGCCCTGACGGCCAGATCGAGGTCGGCGTCGTTCATGACAATTGCCGGCGCTTTACCGCCCAACTCCAGCGACACTTTGGTCACATTCGGCGCCGCGGCGGCCATGGTGGCGATGCCGGCGTTGACGCTGCCGGTCAGGCTCACTAACCCGACTTTAGGATTGGCGGCCAGTTCCTGTCCTACCTCCGGGCCATAGCCGTAAACGATGTTAATTACCCCGGGCGGCAGGCCGATGTCGTCGATAATGGCGGCGAACAGGGCGGCGTTGTTCGGGGTGATCTCACTCGGCTTCAGCACGATGGTGTTGCCGGTGATCAGCGCCGGTGCCGCTTTGCGCGCAATCAGGAAGAAGGGAAAATTCCACGGCAGAATGCCGGTGGTCACGCCAATCGCTTTCTTAAACACAAAGATGTTTTCGTTTGGGCGATCGCTGTTGACAATTTCCCCTTCGTAGCGTCGCGCCCATTCCGCCATGTAGTCGAAGTAGTCAGCGGTAAACAGCACTTCGGTTTGCGCCAGCGCCTGGGTTTTGCCGCCCTCCGCGACGAGGGTGGTGCTCAGCTCAGGCTCGCGCTGGCGAATTGCCGTGGCGATGCGGTGCAGCCAGTCGCCGCGCGTCACCGCCGGTAACGCTTCCCAGCCGGGCTGAGCGGCTTCTGCGGCGGCAATGGCTGCCGCCGCCTGCTGTTTGCTGCCCTGGGGCACGCGTGACAGCAGGGTCTCCGTCGCCGGGTTAATCACTTCAATCCAGCTATCGTTATGCGCCTCGACAAACGCGCCATTAATGTAGTGTTGATGATGAAGGGTCATGTGCAGGGGCTCCACGCTCGGTTTTGTTAAACTGATGTGAAGGAAGAGTGAAGCAGATGAACGCTGGCGACCTTTTTATCACTGCCAGCACCGGCAGGGCGCTGGCAATAGCGGCAAGAATCACGCGACCGACGCAGCATTCTGCGTCAGTGGACCGTTTCAGGAACCGGGCATCATGGCGCCGCTGGCAATAAACCAGACCAGAAAACTGACACCGGCAACAATAATGGCGATGGGGAACAGCAGACCGATTTTCATATGCATCCTGAGCGTTAGGCGAGCTGGATTAGCGCGCGGTGGGTTTTCATCATACTGAATAGCTGAAATTGTGTCGCGTCATCGACCTGACGCAGATGTTCGCCTTTCTGATACTGAATCTGATGCACATGGCCGAGCTGACGCCACACCACAATGGCTGACGCCAGCAGCGCGCAGTTCTCTTCGCTCTGCACGCAGTCCAGCGTGGCGTAGTGAGTAGTATCTAAGCCATTAATGAACACATTCAGCGCCTCGGGCGGCACGATGGCGCGGATGTCATCCAGCATCACGCGGCTCACCGCCTGCGACAGCACCAGCGTTAACCGTTTGCTCTTCATCTCAATCCCTGGTTCCGATGATTTTTCCCACGTTATACGGATTTAACCCCGTCGGGGGAAGTGATTCGCGCAGCTTTGTGTGAGTGCCATGTTAAGCGGCGCGCTGGCAACAGATGAAAAACTGTGCCGATCAACACAACATAAATCAAAAATATGCCGAATAATAAGCAACTTAAAGAACTCGCCCGGCATAACAGCGGCAAATGCGAATTTGTGATCCTCATGTTGCATACCCCCCCGATTTTGCCAGTCAGCCTGGCTTTACGGCAACTATCCAAAGGCTGAGTCCACGTAGTGCGCCATAGACTGCCACTAATCGGAAACCGCAGGTGTTTCCGTCTGGCCTCAACCTTACGAAGGAATAACAATGAACAGTGCCATTCTTGCAGGTATCTTCTGGCATCTGGTGGGTGCCGCCAGCGCCGCCTGTTTTTATGCTCCGTTTAAACAGGTTAAAAAGTGGTCATGGGAAACCATGTGGTCGGTCGGCGGCGTGATGTCGTGGCTGATTCTGCCCTGGGCAGTCAGTGCCGCGCTTTTACCGAACTTCTGGGCGTACTACAGCAGTTTCAGTTTATCGCAGCTGCTGCCGGTGTTTCTGTTCGGTGCCATGTGGGGTATCGGCAACATCAACTATGGCCTCACCATGCGCTATCTGGGGATGTCGATGGGGATTGGTATCGCCATTGGCATTACGCTGGTGGTGGGGACGCTGATGACGCCGCTGTTGCAGGGCCGATTCGTTGAACTGTTCAGCTCCGCCGGCGGCCGGATGACGCTGCTGGGCGTACTGGTTGCGCTGCTGGGTGTGGCGATTGTGTCGCGCGCCGGGCTGCTAAAGGAACGGGCGCTGGGGATTAACGCCGAAGATTTCAACCTGAAGAAAGGCCTGGTGCTGGCGGTGCTGTGCGGCATCTTCTCGGCTGGCATGTCGTTTGCCATGGATGCGGCGAAGCCGATGCATGAAGCCGCTGCCAGTCTGGGCATCAATCCGCTGTATGTGGCATTGCCGAGTTACGTGGTGATCATGGGCGGTGGCGCGCTGATCAACCTCGCGTACTGCTTTATCCGCCTGGCGGTGAAGCCGGAGCTTTCGCTGCGCCGTGACTTTTCCGTAGCAAAACCGCTGCTGATCGCCAACATTGCTTTCGCCGTGCTGGGGGGAACCATGTGGTATCTGCAGTTCTTCTTCTATGCCTGGGGCCACGCAAAAATTCCTCCGCAGTACGACTTCGTTAGCTGGATGCTGCACATGAGCCTGTACGTGCTGTGCGGCGGCCTGGTGGGACTGGTGCTGAAGGAGTGGAAATCGGTGGGGCGTCGACCGGTAAGCGTGTTATCGATTGGCTGCGTGGTGATCATTATCGCGGCAAACATTGTCGGTCTCGGTATGGCTGCCTGACAGCGCCTAGCCTCGCACCGCCTGACGCGTCTCTGCGCGCGTCAGGCTTTTTCTTTGTCTGCCATCGGTTCGCGCGGCGACAAAAAACGCTGACGCCACGCGCTGGGTGTTAACCCGGTTTCGCGCGTAAACACCACGGAAAAGTAGTTGCTGTCATCAAACCCGCAGCGTGCCGCCACTTCGCTAATCAGACATGCCTGCGTGCGCAACAGATATTTTGCCTGACACAGCTGCAGCTGACGCAGGTAGTGGCCGATGGTCATGCCGGTTTGCTGACGGAACAGCTGTTTCAGCGACCGTTCGCTGAGCTTATTTTGCTGGCAGAAATGGGGCAGATCGAAGGGGCGGCTGATATCGCCGAGCAGCGCCGACATCAGCAGATCGAGCTGTTCGCCCTCCGGCAGCACCCACGGGCGATCGGCGGCGTAGCCGTGACGGCGCAATATCAGTGCCAGCTGCAAAAACAGCGCTTCCGACAGCTGAATCGATAGCGAATCGCTTTTGCGACTTTCGCGCTCCAGCTGGCTGATGACGCCGCGCGCCAGCGCCATGCCGCGCGTGGTCAGACGCCAGCTGGCGGGTGTCTCTTCATCCTGTGGCGGCAGCAGCTGCTGCCAGTCGAGCGCCAGGCTGAAGCGATCGCGGCAGTAGAGAATATTGTCGAGCGCCAGATCGTTGACGCTATCAAAGCTGTGGCAATCACAGTCGCGGATGTAAAACACATCGCCGCAGGTGATCAGCCACGGCCGATCGTTGAGGATATGCAGGCCATTACCGCGCCAGACAATCACAATCTCGCTGAACTCATGCCGGTGCGGTGGGAAAGAGGGCTGCGGCATGCGTTCTGCCACGGCAATAGGCAAATTGCTGGCCGGGAAGTAATCCTCGCGCGTCAGTAACAGCGGCATGTCAGCCCTCCGGTTACCCCATCTGCTGGCGCGCCATGCGTGGCGCGCAGCCAAATTCCCGCCGGAACAGGGTGGAGAAGTGATTACTGTCACCAAACCCACACTGATAGGCGATGTCCGTGATGCGCATCTCGCTGTGGCGCAACAGGTGCCGCGCCTGCAATAAACGCAGCCGATTGAGATAGCGCTGCGGCGTGCTGCCGGTCTGCTGCTTCATCTGGCGATGCAGGGTACGCAGCGACAAACAGAAGCGATCGGCCAGCGCTTCCCACGCAATCTCCTCACTGTAGTGCGCATTCAGCCAGTCCAGCAAGCGGTGCAGGCGGGCATCCTGGTCCTGCGCCTGATCTTTGTGCGCCGCCTCGCGCAGCAGCACCAGCAGCTGCAAAAAGTGCTGTTCCTGCTGCGCCTGACGTTCCAGCGACCAGCTGGCCGGCTGCTTCATCTGCGTCACCAGCTGCAGCGCCTGCGCCATCACTTTATGGTTAATTCGCCAGTGTGAAACATACTGGCCGTCCTGTTCGCGCGGCAGCAGCGCCTGCAGGCCGGACAGGAAGCGGAACGCCGCCGGACTGCGATACAGCACATTCGTCAGGCACAGATTGTCGGTTTGCTCGTACAGATGGCGATCGTGATCGCGCACAAAACAGACGCAGCCGGCGCTGAGTGCCTGCGGCTGACCATTAAATACGTGGATGCCCGAGCCCTGTTCCACCAGCACAATTTCATGAAAATCATGGTGATGCTCCGGAAACGCCGACTGCGGCACACGTGGCTCAATGGCTATCGTGTAATCGCCGGCCGGAAAGAAATCAGCACTGTGTAATACCGTCATCATGCGCCCTCAGTTAACAAAACCGTAACCGAGTCTACGCAGCCGCCTGCCACCTTACCTTGAATTTTGCACCGGGCAGCGCAGGAAAATCGCCAATTATTCAAGATCGCCTAAGTGATTGATGGAATTGCGGCAAGGCTCACAACTCTGCCGTTATGCGGTTCTGTGAGCTCACTCACGAACACCTTTGCAAACCTGCCAGCGGTGATGACCCGCTGGCACTCGCGGGAAGGTGTCTGCGGCGCAGGATTTCTACTCTGTCGCCATGTCTTCACAGGGAGTACTCGCCATGAGTCTGCGTAATATTGTTGCCATCGATTTAGGCGCATCCAGTGGCCGCGTCATGCTGGCCAGCTGGCAGGCTGACCGTCAGCAGCTCAGCCTGCGCGAAGTGCGGCGTTTCGCCAACCCGCGCGTGCAGCGCGGCGATTATGACTGCTGGGATTTGGACCGGCTGGAACAGGAGATTCGCGCCGGGCTGCAGCAGCTGGATGAGGAGGGCATTGTGCCGGACAGCCTCGGCATTGATACCTGGGGCGTGGATCTGGTGCTGCTGGACGCGCACGGCGAGCGGGTGGGCGAAGCGGTCAGCTACCGTGATAAACGCACCGACGGCCTGATGGCCCAGGCGATGCGTGAACTCGGGAAACCGGCGCTTTATCAGCGCACCGGCATTCAGTTTCTGCCGTTCAACACGCTGTATCAGCTGCGCGCGCTGCATCTGCAGCAGCCGGACTGGCAGGCGCAGGTGAAGCACGCGCTGATGATTCCGGATTATCTGCACTATCGCCTGACCGGTGAACTCAACTGGGAATACACCAACGCCACCACCACCCAACTGCTCAACATTCACAGCGGCGACTGGGATCGCGAGCTGCTGGCCTGGGCGGGCGCAGACGCCAGCTGGTTCGGCACGCCGCGTGCGCCGGGCAACACCGTCGGTTACTGGCGCAACGCAAGCGGCCAGCGCATTCCGGTGATCGCCGTCGCCACCCATGATACCGCCAGCGCGGTGCTGGCCACGCCGCTGGAACAGGACGATGCTGCCTATCTCAGCTCCGGCACCTGGTCGCTAATTGGCATCGAAAGCCTGCAGCCCTGTGTCAGCGAGGCGGCGCTGCAGGCTAATCTGACCAATGAAGGCGGTGCGGAAGGCTATCGGGTGCTGAAAAACATCATGGGCCTGTGGCTGTTGCAGCGGGTGTGCAGCGAACTGCACATCAGCGATCTCACTGCGCTGATTGCCGACGCCGCGCGGGAACCGGCCTGCCGCGCCCTGATTCACCCTAATCATCACCGCTTCATTAATCCGGCCAGTATGGTGCAGGAGATCCAGAACGCCTGCGCCGAACAGGCGATGCCCGTGCCGCACAGCCCGGCGGCGCTGGCGCGCACCATCTTTGACAGCCTGGCGCTGCTCTATTCGCAGACGCTGCAGGAGCTTAGCCACCTGCGCGGCACTGCGCTGCGGCAGTTACATATCGTCGGTGGCGGCTGCCAGAATCCGCTGCTTAATCAGCTGTGTGCCGATGCCTGCCAGCTGCCGGTGTTTGCCGGCCCGGTGGAAGCCTCGACGCTGGGCAACATCGGCTGCCAGCTGATCGCGCTGGGTGAGTTGCGCGACGTGGCCGATTTACGCCGCTGCATTCGCCACAATTTCCCGTTAGAAAAATTTATCCCGCTGAATCACAGCGTCTTTGCGGCCCATCAGGCTCGCTTTGCGGCGCTGAGCCTACCTGCTAAGGAACTTGCATATGACAAAGCTGATTGAACAGGCCTTTGAACTGGCCAGACAACGCTACGCCGCCATCGGGGTGGATGTGGAACAGGTGATGGCACAACTGGATACCATTCCGGTCTCAATGCACTGCTGGCAGGGCGACGATGTACGCGGGTTTGAGAATCCGCAGGGGGCGCTCACCGGCGGTATTCAGGCGACCGGCAACTATCCGGGGCGGGCGCGCAACGCGGTTGAACTGCGTGCCGATCTCGACAAAGCGATGTCGCTGATCCCCGGTGCCAAACGCCTCAACCTGCATGCCATTTACCTTGAGAGCGACCGCCCGGTAGAACGTGATGCGATTGAGCCGCAGCACTTCAGCAACTGGCTGGAGTGGGCGAAAAGCAGGCAGCTGGGGCTGGATTTTAACCCAACCTGTTTTTCTCATGCGCTCAGCGCAGACGGGTTTACGCTGTCGCATGCCGATCCGGGCATTCGTCAGTTCTGGATCGACCACTGCACCGCCAGCCGCCGTATTTCCGCCTGGTTTGGCGAGCAGCTGGGCACGCCGTCAGTCATGAATATCTGGGTGCCGGACGGCATGAAAGATCTCACCGTCGATCGCCTCACGCCGCGCCAGCGTCTCGCCAGCGCGCTGGATGAGATCATCCGCGAACCGCTGAATCCGCAGCACCACATTGATGCAGTGGAAAGCAAACTGTTTGGCATTGGCGCGGAGAGTTACACCGTGGGTTCCAGTGAGTTCTGCCTCGGTTACGCCACCAGCCGCCAGACCGCGCTGACGCTGGATGCCGGCCACTTCCATCCTACCGAAGTGATCTCCGACAAAATCTCCAGCGCCATGCTGTTTGTGCCGCGCCTGCTGTTGCACGTCAGCCGTCCGGTCCGCTGGGACAGCGATCACGTGGTGCTGCTGGATGATGAAACCCAGGCGATTGCCAGTGAGATCGCCCGTCAAAAGTTGTTCGACAGGGTGCACATCGGTCTCGACTTCTTCGATGCCTCGATCAACCGCATTGCCGCCTGGGTGATCGGCACGCGCAATACCCAAAAAGCCCTGTTGCGGGCGCTGCTGGAGCCGGGCGAACAGCTGCGTCAGCGGGAGCGTGATGGGGATTTCACCGCCCGGCTGGCGCTGCTTGAAGAGCAAAAGTCGCTGCCGTGGCAGGCGGTATGGGAAGCGTGGTGCCTGCGCCACGATGTGCCAGCCGATGCCAGATGGCTGAGCGAAGTCCGTCACTACGAACAACACGTGCTGCGTCAACGTTAAGGAATCGATTCATGCAAACAATTCTCTCCGCGTGGTTTGTGCGCGACATGGTTAAAGCCACCAGTGACATGTGGCTGAAAGGCTGGGATGAACGTAACGGCGGCAACGTCAGTCTGCGTCTGTTGCCGGAAGAGGTCAGCGCGTATGCCAGCGATTTTTATCCGGCACCGCGCTGTATTGAGCTGAGCAAGCCGGCGCCCGCGCTGGCCAACGACTGGTTCCTGGTGACCGGCTCCGGTAAGTTCTTTCGCAACGTGCAGCTCGATCCGGCAGACAGTCTGGTGCTGCTGCAGGTGGATGACAAAGGGCTGTCGTACAAAATTCACTGGGGGCTCAGCAACGGAGGGCTGCCAACGTCCGAGCTGGCGGCGCACTTTCAGTCACACAGCGTACGCAAGGCACTGAGCCACGGCGCGGACCGGGTGATTATGCACTGTCACGCCACCCACTTCATGGCGCTCAGCTATGTGGTGGATCTGGATGCGGCGCGCTTTACCCGCCTGCTGTGGGAGGGCAGCACCGAGTGCCTGGTGGTGTTCCCCGACGGCGTCGGCATTTTGCCCTGGATGGTACCGGGTACCGATGGCATTGGTCAGGCGACGGCAGAAGCGATGGCCAGCCATAGCCTGGTGATGTGGCCTTTCCACGGAATCTTTGGCGCCGGACCGACGCTCGACGAAACCTTTGGTCTGATTGATACCGCTG
The DNA here is from genome assembly GCF_030024295.1 of Pantoea sp. Pa-EAmG. Taxonomy (NCBI): domain Bacteria; kingdom Pseudomonadati; phylum Pseudomonadota; class Gammaproteobacteria; order Enterobacterales; family Erwiniaceae; genus Pantoea; species Pantoea sp. Pa-EAmG. The sequence goes on along the minus strand of NZ_JASEWO010000003.1, from coordinate 48,603 downwards.
AGAAGTCATCGCAGGTGGTGGTCATGGCGCTGTCGATGGGCGGCATTCGTCAGAGCATCACCACTGAACAGCTGATTGCGCTGGGCGAGCGCTTTAACGTGAAGCCGTGGCCGGCGGCGCTGCAGGCGGAGCGCAGTGATGTTGCGTAAAGCGTTCGTCATGCAAGTCTATGCGCACTGCCATGCAGAGTATCAGCGCCGTCACACGCCAATCTGGCCGGAGCTGGAACGGACGCTGAAAGCGCATGGCGCGCACAACTACGCGATCTGGCTGGATGCTGAACGCAACCTGCTGTTTGCCAGCGTCGAGGTTGAATCCGAAGCGCGCTGGCAGGCCGTGGCGCAAACTGAGGTGTGTCAGCGCTGGTGGGCGTCGATGCGTGATCTGATGCCATCAAATCCCGACAACAGCCCGGTGAGCAAAACACTGCAGCCGATGTTTTTCCTGCCTTAGCCGGCCATGTCAGCAGCGGTGCCGCCAGGGGCGCCGCTGCCTGTGAAACGCACTAGCCGTTGGAGCGCAGTTGCGGATAACGGCGGAAAATGGCGATGCACCAGAACAGTCCCGCCAGGCCAATGATTGCGCCCACGTTGCCCACGTCTGCCATCTGCAGATGCAGACTGACCTGGTTACCGAGTAGCGCGCCTGCGCCAATACCGATGTTATAAATACCGGAAAACAGCGACATGGCGACGTCGGTGGCGTCCGGTGCCAGCGATAGCACGCGCACCTGCATCGCCAGGCCGATCATCATCATTGCCATTCCCCAGATAATACACAGCACGGTAATCGCTGCCGGGCGTACCGCAGCAAACACCAGCAGACCCATACACAGGGTAATCAGCGCAATGGCGGCGATCAGCAGCGCGGACGGGAATTTATTGCCCAGCGTGCTGAACAGAATGCTGCCCAGAATGCCGGCTGAGCCGAACAGCAGAAGTAACAGGGTGGTGAAGTTCTCATCGGCGCTGGCCACTACCTGCATAAACGGCTCGATATAGCTGTAAGCGGTGTAGTGCGCGGTCACCACGACGGTGACCAGAATGTACATCGCCACCAGCGCCGGGCGGCGAAACAGCATCGGCACGCTGCTGAGTGAACCGGTGTGCTCACTCGGCAGGCGCGGCAGTATCCGCACCAGCATAATCAGCAGTACCAGTGCTGACAGGCCGATCATACCAAAGGTGGTACGCCAGCCCAGATACTGACCCACAATACGACCAATCGGCACGCCCAGCACCATCGCCAGCGCCGTGCCCGTGGCCAGCATACTCAACGCCTGGGTTTTCTTGCCGGCTGGCGCAACGCGAATCGCCAGCGAGGCGGTGATCGACCAGAACACCGCGTGCGCCAGCGCAATGCCAATGCGCGACAGCACCAGCGACGTGAAATCCCACGCCACGGCCGATAACAGGTGGCTGGCGACAAACAGAATAAACAGGATGGCCAGCAGCAGGCGGCGCTCGACGTTGCGCGTCAGCAGCATTAACGGCAGCGATAACAGCGCCACGACCCAGGCATAGATGGTGAGCATGATACCGACATCAGCGGTTTTCATTGCAAAGCTGCTGGCGATGTCCGACAGCAGGCCAACCGGCACAAATTCGGTGGTATTGAAGACAAAAGCAGCGATAGCCAGCAGCACTACGCGCAGCCAGGCTGTTTTACGGGAAACGGTTGTTGATTGCATTGAATTCAAATCGGCTAAACGACGAGTGAGGGGGCAGGAACGCACCCGGTAAAGTGACCTCGATCACAAATTTCCGCTATTGTGGAGCATTAGTCAGCCGATGAAAACCGTTAACCCGGGTTTTATCGCTGAATATTTCTTATCGCGCTGAGCGTGGTAAATAGCCTGCGGTTATGGGGAGTTGTTGCGGCTGCGTGCTGCCGGCCCGCGAGTCTGCCGTACCAGCACAGGCTAAGTCAGCTGTTTCTGTAATAGAAAAATCGCTTAGCCGTGCTGAGGGCGAGTACCGTGCGGGCGGGTGCGGTTCAGACCAGGATTATCAGAGTCACGCCATATGCTTTAGTGCCACGCTAAAGTTGTGGGTCGGATTTTTTTTTACGCCCACCGGGCAGCAGTGTTCGCAGCCCAACGCAGTGGCGTAAAATTTACGCGCCTGCTGGATTGCAGCCCCGGGCGTGTAAAAAGTTCCCAGAAAACGACGACCGCCGTCGGATGGCAGGAACGGACAGCCCTTCGCATGCACCACATGATTGTCGTTATAACCGGCATGCTTATCGACATAATAGTAAAGCTCCATCTGACTACCTCATTGCTGTGTAAAAAATAAGTCTATGTATTATTGGAATAGAACGAATTATAGCGATGAATTGCTATTTTGTTTTAAGTGGTACGGCGCGAATGCCTGATAATTCGAATCCAGCGGAGCAGGCGGGACGCTGAGGTCCCGCGCTAACGATGAAGGGTATTACAGTTTGCGGCCCTGTAAACGCAGGCCAACCAGCAGTGCCAGCACCAGCAGGGCGCTGATAAACAGGGTCACGCCCGGCCAGCCGTAGCGGTGCCAGAATACGCCGCCGAGGGTGCCGGCCACGCTGGAGCCCACATAGTAGCTGAACAGATAAAGTGATGATGCCTGGCCTTTCGCCCTGCGCGCGCGCGGTCCAATCCAGCCGCTGGCCACCGAATGGGCGGCAAAGAAGCCGGCAGTGAACAGCATCATGCCCGGCAGAATCAGCCACAGCGAATTATAGGCGGTCAGCAGCAGACCGGCCAGCATGATCGCCGTGGCGCCCGTCATCACCGGACCGCGACCAAAGCGGCTGGTCATCGCGCCAGCTTTCGGCGAACTCCACGAACCGGTGAGATACACCACAGACAGCAGCCCGACCACCGCCTGGCTCAGTGACCAAGGCGCGCTCAGTAAACGGTAGCCGATGTAGTTAAACAGCGTGACAAACGCGCCCATCAGCAGAAAGCCTTCGGCAAACAGCAGCGGCAATCCTTTGTCGCGCCAGTGCAGGCGGAAGTTGATCAGCAGACTGCGTGGCCGCAGCGAGGCAGGGCGAAAATGGCGCGACGCGGGCAGAATTTTCCAGAACATCAGCGCGCCAGCCAGCGCGCAGCAGCCAATGACGCCAATGGCAATACGCCACGAGAAAAAGTCGGTCAGCACACCGGAGAGTAAACGACCGCTCATGCCGCCAATCGAGTTACCGCTGATGTACAGCCCCATGGAGAAGGCGATGACCCGCGGATGCATCTCTTCGCTCAGGTAAGTCATGCCCACCGCCGCGACGCCACTGAGCGACAGACCGGTCAGCGCGCGCATCAGCAGAATCCCCTGCCAGCTGCTCATGGTGGCGGAGATCAGCGTACAAATCGCCGCCAGCATCAGCGCGGTCACCATCACCGATTTACGCCCAATCGCATCTGACAGCGGGCCGGTGAACAGCAGGCCCAGCGCCATCAGCCCGGTGGAGAGCGACAGCGAAATACTGCTTTCGGCAGGCGTCACGCCAAACTGCTGTGACAGCACCGGCAGAATCGGTTGTACGCAATAGAGCAGGGCGAAAGTGGCAAGACCGGCAGAGAACAGCGCCAGCGTCACGCGCATAAACTGCGGCGATCCACGTTCAATCCATTCAGTAGCGGTATCGGCGGTAACAGGCTTCGTGGACAAGCTGTCCTCATCAAGCGTCACAGCCTGGGAAGAGCGACTCACAGTACATCCTCAATTCAGCAAATGTCTGAATACTGTAGGAAAGGCTAAATAGGTTGTACAATATATTAATAATCTCAAATGAGACGTTTAAGATATGATGATTGAGCTGCGCCATCTGCGCTACTTTATTGCCGTTGCGGAAGAGCTGCACTTTGGCCGCGCCGCGCAGCGGCTGCACATTTCTCAGCCGCCGCTCAGTCAGCAGATTCTGCAACTGGAACAGGCGCTGGATGCGCAGCTGTTCACCCGCACTAATCGCAGCGTACAGCTCACGCCGGCTGGCCAGTCGTTTTTACAGGATGCGCGCGCGGTTTTATTGCAGGTGGAACAGGCGGCCGGGCGCGCGGCGCGCATTCATCACGGTCAGCAGGGAGAGTTGCGTATTGGCTTTACCTCCTCGGCGCCGTTTACCGGACTGGTGTCGGATGCGCTGTATCACTATCGGCAGCGCTGGCCGGACGTGCATATTCAGATGCAGGAGTACAACACGCGGCAGCAGCTGGCGCCGCTGCACGAGGGGCGACTCGATCTGGGCGTCATGCGCAATACGCCGCTGCCGGAGGATCTTCAGCACCGCCTGTTGCTGCGTGAACCGCTGTGCGCGGTGGTGCACCACGCGCATCCGCTGGCACAGGCCACGTCAATTAGCATCCGGGCGTTAGCCAGCGAACCTTTTGTTTTCTTTGATGCGCAGGGCGGCACGGCCCTGTACGGTGAAATTCTGGCGCTGCTGCATCGCTACCAAATCAAACCTTACATTACCCAGGAAGTGGGTGAAGCCATGACGATACTCGGCCTGGTGGCAACCGGCCTTGGCGTGTCGATTTTACCCGCCTCGTTTGCCCGCGCGCGACTGGCGGAAGTCGCCTGGATTCCGCTACAGGAAAGCGATGCCATTTCTGAGGTGTGGCTGGTGTGGTCAGCGCTGCGCCAGCCGAGTGCGCAGATGAGCAATATGATGGCGCTGCTGCTGCACCATGCCGAGGATTGAACCCACGGGTACAGAAAACCGCGTTCTTTGTGTGCGATAAATCACATTTCTAATCAAATATTTGACGCTGCGCGCCAATCTGCATCACCATAGCTGCTGTTTATTTAGAAGCGCGAAAATATCCGGGAGCAGGGCGTGAATCTGGACAGTCAGCCTGGCCATATTGACCAAATAAAACAGACCAATGCCGGTGCAGTGTATCGTCTGATTGACCATTACGGTCCGATTTCGCGGATTGAGCTGTCGAAACGTGCCCAGCTGGCCCCGGCCAGCATCACCAAAATTGTGCGCGAAATGCTGGATGCGCATCTGGTGCAGGAGACCGAGTTTCAGGAGCCGGGCAGTCGCGGACGGCCGGCGATAGGGCTGATCCTCGATACCCTGGCCTGGCACTATCTGGCTGTTCGCCTCCAGCCGGGGTTCATTACCCTGACGCTGCGCGATCTCAGCAGCCGCGCGCTACAGGAAGATCGCCTGCCGCTGCCTGCCAGCGCCGACACGCCGCTACTGCAGACGCTGCAGGAGCTGGTCAACGCCTTTTTCATTCGCCATCAGCAAAAACTTGAGCGTCTGACCGCTATCGCCATTACCCTGCCGGGACTGATCAACGCCGCCTCCGGCGTGGTGCACCGTATGCCGGGCTATGAGGTACAGGATATGCCGCTGGGCGAAACCCTGGCGCAGCGCACCGGGCTGCCGGTATTCGTCCAGCACGATATCTCCGCATGGACGCTGGCAGAGGCGCTGTTTGGTGCCTCACGGGGTGCGCAGGACGTGATTCAGATTGTTATTGACGAAACGGTGGGCGCCGGGGTGATCAGCGGTGGCCAGCTGTTGCACAAAAGCGGACGCGCGCTGGTGGAGATTGGTCATACGCAGATCGATCCTTACGGCCAGCAGTGTTACTGCGGCAACCATGGCTGTCTGGAAACGGTGGCCAGCACCGGCAGCCTGCTGCAGCTGGCGGCACAGCGTTTATCGTCGCAGCCGGACAGCCAGCTGCACCAGCAGCCGCTGACGCTGGCCTCGCTGTGTGCCGCTGCGCAGCAGGGCGACCGGCTGGCGCGGGACGTTATTGCTGGCGTCGGTCATCATATCGGGCGCATGCTGGCGATGATGGTCAACATCTTTAATCCTCAACAAATTCTTATCGGTTCACCGCTTAACCAGGCGGCGGACGTGCTGTTCCCGGCGGTCAGCAGCACCATTCGCCAGCAGGCCCTGCCGGCGTACAGTCACGCTATCCAGCTAACCCCTGCGGCCTTCAACGATCCCGGCACGCTGGGCGGCGCGGCGCTGATCAAAGACGCGCTCTATAGCGGCCATTTACTGATAAAACTGTTGCAGGGCTAACGCCAGCCCGCCTTAAGTTTGCGCTAACGCAAGCTCTCGCCTGGGACAAATCCTTAAACTGCCTCCTTTGCAGGTTACACATCGCTTTAATGAAGGAGGAGAAAGGTGAAAACGATTTTTGTCACCGGTACCGACACCGCGGTGGGTAAGACCGTGGTTTCCCGCGCACTGTTACAGTGCTTTGCCAAAGCGAATCTGTGTGCCGCTGGCTACAAGCCGGTTGCCAAAAGCGCGCAGCACACGCCGGAAGGGCTTCGTAATAAAGATGCCGTACTGCTGCAGCAGGCATCCGGCCTCACGCTGAACTACAGCGACGTCAATCCTGTGACGCTGGAAGAGGATGAAATCAGCACCAGCCCGGCGCAGCGCATCGATTATCCGTTACTCAATCGCGGGCTGGCTGGCTTACAGGATCGCGCTGCACGTGTGGTGGTGGAAGGCACGGGCGGCTGGCGCAGCCTGATGAACGACTTACGGCCCTTGTCGCAGTGGGTGCAGCAGGCGCAACTGCCGGTGGTGCTGGTGGTGGGCATTAAAGAGGGTTGCATTAGCCACGCTTTACTGACCGCCGAAGCGATTGCCGCCGATGGTCTGACGCTGGCGGGCTGGGTCGCCAATCGTATTAATCCAGGTCTGGCGCACTATGCTGAAATCATTGATGTTCTGCGCGATAAGCTGAACGCGCCGCTGTTGGGCGAATTGCCTTATCTGCCGCGCGCCGAACAGCGTGATTTGAGTGGTTATCTGGATATTACGTTACTCGGAGGTGATGCGCTGCACAGCGAGAGTGCAAAGCCCGCCGCCTGATGAAACAAAATGCGGCATATCGCACGCAGCTGAATCCGGAGTTTCAGGGGCGGCTGCTTTTTTTTATGCCGTAAACCTTTTTATATTCAATCATCTGTCCTGAATTTTCCCTGTCCGCTGTCGCCCTGGCGCGTTTCATGCATCAGGCAAACTGATAAATCGTTTGCCGGAGCCCTGCTATGTCGCACCCAGAAGAAGAGAAAGGTTTGTTGTACGGGCTGGATGCCCGCATCGGTCCTGCACCGGCGTTCTTTGCCGCCCTGCAGCACGTGCTGGCCAGCGTGGTCGGTATCATCACGCCGCCGCTGATTATCGGTTCCGTGCTGGGGTTACAGGCCTGGATTCCGTATCTCATTAGCATGTCGCTGCTGGTTTCCGGACTCGGTACCTTTCTGCAGGCGCGCCGTTTCTGCGGCATTGGCGCAGGCATGATCTGTCTGCAGGGCACCAGCTTCGCCTTTCTCGGCGTCATTCTCTCGGCGGGGATGACGGTGAAAGCGCAGGGCGGTTCACCGCAGGCGATCCTCGCCATGATTTTTGGCTGCAACCTGGTGGCGGCGCTGATCCCGATGCTGATTAGCCGCTGCATCACACCACTGCGTAAAGTACTGACCCCGGTGGTGACCGGTACGGTGATCACCCTGATTGGTATCAGCCTGATAAAAGTCAGTATTACCGACTGGGCGGGCGGGCATAACGCCCGCGATTTTGGTGCGCCGGGTAATCTGGCGTTGGGGGCGCTGACCCTGCTGGTGATTATCGTGCTTAACCGTTCCCACTCGCGCTGGGCGCGGCTGGTGGCGGTGGTCGCCGGCATTGGTGCGGGCTGCATCGCGGCGGCGCTGAGCGGTCATCTGCCGCTGAAGCCGATGGCGGAGACGCACTGGCTGGTGCTGCCTTCGCTACTGCATTTTGGCTTTGATTTTAGCTGGACGCTGTTTGTGCCGATTGCGCTGGTCTCGGTGATCTGCGTGATTGAGGCGGTGGGCGATCTGACCGCCAACTGTCTGATTTCACGCCAGCCGCTGGAAGGCGACGGGTTTCAGCGCCGGCTGCAGGGCGGGATTCTGGCCGATGGCCTCAGCTGTCTGCTGGCGGCATTGTTCTCGGCATTTCCCAATACCACCTTTGCGCAGAACAACGGGGTGATTCAGATGACCGGCGTCGCCAGTCGCTACGTGGGGATGGTGATTGGCCTGATGCTGGTGCTGCTGGGCATCTTCCCGCTGGTCGGCAACCTGCTACAGCAGATTCCGCCGCCGGTGCTGGGCGGGGCAACGCTGGTGATGTTTGGCAGCGTGGTCGCCGCCGGTATTCGCGTGATGACGCAGGCCCCACTGGGGCGGCGTGAGATGCTGATTGTGGCGGTGTCGTTTGGCATCGGCCTCGGGGTGGAAGCGGTTCCGGACGTGCTGAAACAGTTCCCGCCGCTGGTCAGCAACCTGTTTGGTCATGCAGTCACCACCGGTGGAATTCTCGCTATGCTGCTGAACGTGGTGCTGCCGAATGAAGCTAAAACGGTTGCGGCGGTCGGCGCGGTCGAAGAGAGCAACTGACGCACAGTTTACCTGGAGAATCGCGCCCTCCGTGGCGCGGTTCGGTCGGGGTTACGGGTTAAGACGACGGCGCGTGCGGCCGGAGCTGAGGTAATCCGCGATGTAATCCTGCGAAATTTCGCCGCTGTAGCGACCTTCCTCATCGACAATCGGCATCCATACCGTGTTGTGTTCATACAGCTTCGACAGCACCACGCGCAGGTTCTCCTCCGCTTTGCCGGTGACCTTAAAGGTGTGCAGCATCTCCTCGCAGCGGCCGGTGGCGCCGCGCGCTTCACGACGTTTGACAAAGCCCAGCGGTTTGCCATCTTCGTCGACTACCGTGACCGAACGCATGTCGTTGTCGTCCATGGTTGCGAACGCCTCCTGCAGCGGGGTACTGCGCTGCACGGTGATGGTCGGCTGCTGATCGGTGACGTCGCCGGCCTGCACCAGCAGCAGACGTTTCAGCGTACGGTCCTGACCGACGAACGAGCCGACAAATTCGTTGGCCGGCTGCGCCAGCAGTTCGTCCGGGCTGGCGCACTGCACGATTTTGCCCTGGCCAAACACCGCGATGCGGTCACCGAGCTTCAGCGCCTCGTCAATGTCGTGGCTCACCAGCATCACGGTTTTCTTCAGCTGGCGCTGCATATCGAGGAACTCGTTCTGAATCACCTCGCGGTTGATCGGGTCGACGGCACCGAACGGTTCATCCATCAGCAGTACCGGTGGATCCGCCGCCAGCGCGCGGATCACGCCGATGCGCTGCTGCTGGCCGCCCGACATCTCACGCGGGTAGCGATGCAGAAACTTCGTCGGGTCAAGCGCCACCATGCTCATCAGCTCCGTCGCCCGTTCCCGGCAGCGTTTTTTGTCCCAGCCCAGCATGCGCGGCACCACGGTAATGTTCTCTTCAATGGTCATGTTCGGGAACAGACCAATCTGCTGAATCACATAGCCGATGTTACGGCGCAGCGTGACGGTATCCTGGCCGCTGGTGTCTTCGCCATTAATTAAAATCCGCCCGCTGCTGGCGGGGATCAGACGGTTAATCATCTTCAGCGTGGTGGTTTTGCCGCAGCCGGACGGGCCCAGCAGCACACACATCTCCCCGGCAGGCACTTCCAGGCTGACGTTATCGACGGCATTGAATGTGGTGCCGTTTTTTTGCGTAAAGGTTTTCGTCAGGTTTTCCAGTTTTATCATTATCGAATCCCCTTAGGAGTCAGCGCCGACTGCAGACGGTGCAGCAGCCAGTCAAGAATAATCGCCAGTAAACAGATCATCAGTGCGCCAGCAATCAGCATGCGCACGTCGCTGCCGCTGATGCCGTCCAGCAGTTGCAGGCCCAGGCCGCCGGCACCGATCACCGCCGCAATCGCCATCACGCCCACGTTCATCACCACCGCGGTGCGGATGCCGCCAAAAATCACCGGCAGCGCCATCGGAATTTCCACCCAGCGCAGGCGCTGCCAGAAGGTCATGCCGATACCGCGACCGGCTTCGCGCAGCCCGGGCGGCAGATTTTCCAGCGCGGTATGGGTATTACGCACAATCGGCAGCAGTGAATAGAGGAACACCGCGGTAATCGCCGGCAGGGCGCCAATACCCTGACCGATCAGTGAAAACAGCGGAATCATCAGACCAAACAGCGCAATGGTCGGGATGGTCAGCACGATGGTGGCGATGCCCAGCACCGGTGTTGCCAGCCATTTGAAGCGGACAATCAGAATGCCCAGCGGCACACCGACGAGGATGGCAAAACCTACTGCCACCAACACCAGCCAGGTATGCTGCCAGGTCAGCGCCAGCAGGGTGTTCCAGTTATCCATGATGTAATGCAGGGTATCCATTGCGCCTCCTTACAGCATGTTTTTGGATTTGAGGAAATCACGCGCCACCTGCTGCGGCGACAGGTGATCGATATCGACGCGCTTGTTCATCTCGGTGATCGCCTCATCGGTGATCAGCGGTGACAGCTGATTAAGCGCAGCCTCAAGGCCGGGATGGCTTTCCAGCACATCCTGACGCACCACCGGCGTGACGTTGTAACTTGGGAAGAAGTGCTTATCATCTTCCAGTACCTTGAGTTCAAAACCCTTAACCCGGCCGTCGGTGGTGTAGATCAATCCGGCATCGACAAAGCCGTCACGTACTGCGTTGTAGACCAGACCGGGGTCCATCTGGCGAATCTGCGGGCGATCCAGCGGCATGTTGTAGGCTTTCTGCAGCGGTTTCAGGCCATCCGAACGGCCGGCAAATTCCAGATCGAGACCGAGTTTCCAGTTGTGATCCGGGTCGGTTTTGCGCACCTGTTCCAGCTTCGCCACCAGCTGTGACATGGTGCTGATGCCTTCCGCCTCAGCGCGCTGGCGCTGCATGGCAAACGCGTAGGTGTTGTTCATCGGGGCAGGATTGAGCCACACCAGTCCCAGCTTCGCGTCCAGCTGTTTAACGGTTTTGTACGCCTCTTCAGACGACATCGGCTTGTTGATATGGTTAAAAATAATCAGCGAGGTGCCGGTATATTCCCACGTCATATCAATCTGCTTGTTGATCATCGCGTTACGCCCGATGGTGGTGGCGATGTTGGTTTTCGGGATGACCTGAAAACCTTTCTTTTGCAGCCACATCACCGTCATCGCAGACAGGATATGCTGCTCGGTAAAGCTTTTGGTCGCCATTACGATGGGCGTGGCGGCGAGCGCGCCGTGACTGAGGGTTAAGGTGGCGGTCAGGGCCAGCGCGGTGCGTTTGACCCAGCGCGCCAGCAGATTAGCAGTGGCCATGATTACATGCTCCGGGTTAAGCCGCAGAGTGCGGGCTGAGGACGCGTCCCAATGCTGCCAGCAGCATGTCGAGGATCAGGGCAAACAGGGCGGTGGCCACTGCGCCGAGGATCAGCGTCGGGAAATCGTTGAGATAAATACCGGGGAAAATCAGCTCGCCGTAGCTGCTGGCACCAATTAGGAAGGCCAGCGGCGCGGTGCCGACGTTAATCGCGGTCGCGATGCGCACCCCGGCGAGGATCACCGGCAGCGCATTCGGCAGTTCAACCCGGCGCAGCCGCTGCAGTTTGGTCATGCCGATACCGTTGGCGGCTTCAATCAGCGACGGCGGCACCGCGCTCAGACCGGCATAGGTGTTGCGCACAATCGGCAGCAGCGAGGCGAGGAACAAGGCGATCAGCGCCGGGCGATCGCCAATGCCGACAATCACCATCGCCAGCGCCAGCACAGCCAGCGGTGGCAGCGTGTTACCGACGTTGAAGATTTGCATCACATATTCAGCCCAGCGACGGGCGAAGGGACGGCTGAGCAAAATCCCGCTCGGGATGCCAACCAGTAAAGCGCATAACATCGACCAGAACACTAAGTACAGGTGTTGCTGCCCAAGGTAGAGTAAATCCACCTTGCGGTCGCGCAGCGTATCCAGCCCTAATCCCCACACCAGCAGGGCTATCACCACCACGATGGCGAGCAGTGCCAGCCCGGCACGTCGGGCGAGCGATGCGTTGTACATAGCGTGCGTCTCCCTGATTGAAAAAATCGATTGATTTTATGACGTTATTTTCAGCGTACCGGCGTTATGCGGTGCAATACACAGACGAAAATCCAGCACGCTGTCAAATTGCAGTTAAAATGACTGCTTCCCGGCTTTTTCACAGTGAAAAACCAGAAAATGCCTTTAGCCCTATAGCAACGCTTGATGATTATTGCCAGTTTTCACGGCAAAATCAGGTAGATACAAAAGCGGTAAAACTAAGCGAAACCCGCATGAAATAAGGTGTCGTTCGACAATAAAAAATTTTCATCAAGATAGGTGACATTGTCACAAACAGGCGCACGCAGAGGAAACTGAGTCGGCGAAATTTCGACTAGCCTTGTAAGAAAAAGGGAGACGTATGACTGAAAGCGCACAATTACAAACGGAACATCGCCACTGGATTCTGATTGCCTGCATGCTGGCGATGTTTATGGCTGCCATTGAGGTCACCATTGTGGCCACGGCCATGCCAACCATCATTGCCGATCTTGGCGGTTTCGCGCAGTTTGGCTGGGTATTTTCTATTTATCTGCTGACGCAGGCGGTAAGCGTCCCGTTGTATGGCAGACTGGCGGACATCTGGGGCCGCAAACGATTATTTTTCATCGGCGTAACGCTGTTTTTGCTGGGCTCGGTGCTGTGCGGTTTTGCCCATAGTATGACGTGGCTGATTGTGTTTCGTGCCTTTCAGGGCCTCGGTGCCGGGGCGATTATGCCGCTGACCACCACCATCGTGGCGGACATTTACTCGCCGCGCGAGCGCGCCAGCGTGCAGGGCTGGCTCTCCAGCGTCTGGGGCGTCGCGGCCGTCATCGGTCCGCTGAGCGGTGCCTGGCTGGTTCAGCACTTTAACTGGTCGGTGATTTTCTGGGTAAACGTGCCGATTGGTCTGCTCTCCATGCTGCTGCTGGCGCGTTTTCTGCCGGCGCGCGAACAGCATCAGGGCGCAACGCTGAATCTGACCGGCAGCTGCTGGTTGATGATCAGCGTCACCGCACTGCTGGTGGCGCTGCTACAGGCGGAAGCGCTGGGGTTCTGGCTGGTGCCGTTTCTGGCGCTGGCGCTGCTGGCCGGCTGGCGGCTGAAACATCACGAGCAGCGCGCCGATGCGCCGCTGTTTCCGCTGGCGCTGTGGCGCAGCCGCCTGATTGTGGCCGGCAATGCCGGAAACCTGATTATCGGGGCCACCATGATGGGCATCAGCGCGTTTCTGCCGACGTGGATTCAGGGCATTACTGGCGGCACGCCGCTGCAGGCGGGCAGCGCGCTGGCGATGATGTCGATTGGCTGGCCACTGGCCAGCACCCTGAGCGGTCGCCTGATGCTGATCACCTCGTATCGCTTTACCGCGCAGCTCGGCGCGTTTTTACTGATTGCAGGTAGCGCGCTGTTACTGCTGCTGCGCGCCGACAGCAGCATTATGCAGGCCGGGCTGACGGCGTTTGTTATTGGCACCGGGATGGGCATGACCAGCACCACCTTTCTGGTGTCGGTACAAAATCATGCGCACTATGAAATTCGCGGCATCTGCACCGCCTCGATCATGTTCAGCCGCATGCTGGGTTCAGCCATCGGCACGGCGATAATGGGCGCGGTGCTCAATCTCAACCTGTCGCTGCGGCTGCCGCAGGCCAGCGATCCTATGCAGAAAATTATGGCACCGGAGAGCCGTCAGGCGCTGCCGCAGGAACAATTACACTTCTGGACCGGGCAGATTGCCAGTTCGCTGCACTGGGTATTTGTGGTGGCATTGCTGATTGCGCTGCTGACGTTGTGGATTGCGTGGCTGATGCCGCGTCAGCGGCCGGAAGCGGAATAAAGCAGGGCGGCCGACCAGCCGCCCGAAGAGATTACTGTGCGGGAGCATCCTGCGAGCTGCCCGCGCTGTCCGGCACGCTGCTATCCGCATCGCGACCGTTTTTCTTGTAAACGATTTTCTGCGTGTCGTTTTCACAGTGGCCAACGACCTGACCGCCTGCCTGATCAACCTGATCGTTCGGCACGATATCCAGCGTAAAATCCGATTCCGCCACGCCATTGTTGATGATCTTTTTGCTGATATCGGCGCGCACGCTTTCGCAGGACGCCTGCACCGCCAGCGGTAACGCCAGCGCCATTAGCAACACAACTGCATTACGTTTTTTCATCACTCACTCCTTGTTGCGTCATTCCCGTGAAAACTATAGCAGCTGTCGCGCGTTACGGCGCCAGCGGACGGCCGGTGCGGCGATCGAGGCAGCGCAGGGTGTTCGGTTCCCAGTACGCATTAACGTTGTAGCTTTTTTCGCAGGCGTCGCGGGTATCAAAGGCCCGGTCTGCCTTATCGAACTCTTTCTCCACGCGGGTATTTACCTTGTTACGCAGGTTGCGCGTATCGTTCCACTGCTCTTTGCTCTGACGCGCCGCCTCGTTGCTGGCCGCGTTGTTGCCATCTTCAATAATCAGGCGATCCGTCTTAGCGACAGCCAGCGGCGCAGTCAGCAATACGCTGGCGGTCAGCGTGGTAGCCAGCAGGGCGGAAAACAGTTTTTTCATCGTCATTTCCTTTCGTTAACTCCAGCACAGCGCGCAGGGCGGCTGTCACAACACTGTCTGTCAGTATATCATCGCTGCTTCTTTGCTCACCAGCGGTGAGCGGTTTGTTTAACGATCAGAGAGACTTTGTATGCTGGTGAAAACCGCGCTGCTGTTTTTTATCACTGCTATTGCCGAGATCACCGGCTGTTTTCTGCCGTGGCTGTGGCTGAAGCGCGGCATGAGCGCCTGGCTATTGTTACCGGCCGCAGCCAGCCTGGCGCTGTTTGTCTGGCTGCTGACCCTGCATCCGGCAGCCAGCGGCCGGGTGTATGCGGCTTATGGCGGCGTGTATGTGTTAACGGCGCTGATCTGGCTGCGGCTGGTCGATGGCGTCAAACTGAGTGCGTGGGATTGGGTCGGTGCGCTGGTGGCGTTCAGCGGCATGCTGATTATCGTTATCGGCTGGGGCAAGGCCTGAACCGGCCGCGCAGGGCGACCCGACGGGCCGCCACGCGCAGCTTGCTTATCCTTTAAACACTTTCAGTCCGGCGGTGGTTTGCGTCACCGGCATGATTTCCAGCGTGTTGATGTTGACGTGCTTCGGCAGCGTGGTCACCCAATAGACCGCTTCCGTCACGTCTTCCGCCGTCAGCGCGGTGGTGCCTTCATACACCGCATCCGCGCGGCCATCGTCACCTTTGAAGCGCACGTTCGAAAACTCGGTGCCGCCCACCAGGCCAGGCTCGATATCGGTGACGCGCAGCGCGGTGCCGTGCAGGTCGGTGCGCAGGTTGAGGCTGAACTGGCGCACAAACGCCTTGGTTGCCCCGTACACGTTGCCGCCGGCGTACGGCCAGCTGCCGGCAATCGAGCCAATGTTGACGATGTGACCGACGTTGCGCTCTACCATGGCAGGCAGCACGGCGCGCGTCATATACACCAGCCCTTTGTTGTTGGTGTCGATCATATTTTCCCAGTCTTCAACGCTGGCTTTATGCGCCGGTTCGACGCCCAGCGCCAGCCCGGCATTGTTCACCAGCACATCGATATCACGCCATTCGGCGGGCAGGGCAGCGATGACTTCTTCGATAGCCGCGCGGTTACGCACATCCAGCTGCACGGTATACAGGTTGTCGCCCAGTTCCTGTTTTAATTCCTGCAAACGCTCAGCACGGCGTCCGCTGGCGATCACTTTGTGACCTGTAGCAATGAAGCGGCGGGTGATACTTTGACCAAAACCGGCGGTCGCACCGGTAACAAAAATAATCATCTCACTGTTCCTTATACGATTTCAGGTTCTCTGCCACACCTTAGCATTAACCCCGCAGCGGCGCTCATGAAAAGCGTGAGCGGCGTGTTGCAGAATCTTTCCTGCACGTTTTCGGTGCGGCCATGCACCATGAGCGTGCCCGATCAGGCACCTTTTCCCGGCGTATAACGCCAGCGCAATGCGCAAGCGCAATACCGCGAACAGGCAATCGGTTACGCATACGATTGCCTGCAATTTTTGCGACGATAATCGCGCTGAAATTGTGTATTTATCTGAATTTAAAGTGATTGTTGGATGGGCTTGCCTGGCATGCGGTTTGCAATATCTTTGCTATATCTCTCTGAAACCTGCATTACACCCTGAAGGAAGCGTCATGTCTGACTCTGTTGTAACCCGCCTGCGCGCCAGTTTTTTTGATTTTCCCGCGCTGGCCGACCAGCCCGATGGCCTCGCCGACCAGGCACGCTACCTCGAAGACGGTCTGCTGACGCTGCGCGACGGCAAAGTGGTGAGTCTGGAGCGCTGGCAGCCGGCACATCAACACCTGGAATCAACGCAGGTGATCGATCTGCGCGGCAAGCTGATCCTGCCGGGGTTTGTGGATACCCATATTCACTATCCGCAGACCGAAATGATTGGCGCGTTCGGTGAACAGCTGCTGGAGTGGCTCAATCAGTACACTTTTCCGGTCGAGAGGCAGTACCACTGTGCGGCGCACGCGGCGCGCATGTCAGCGTTTTTCCTGCAACAGCTGCTGGCCAACGGCACCACGACTGCGCTGGTGTTTGGTACGGTGCATCCGCAATCGGTAGACGCGCTGTTCAGCGCCGCCGAACAGCTGGAGATGCGGCTGATTGCCGGCAAGGTAATGATGGATCGCCACGCACCGCCGGAACTGACCGAAACGCCGGCGCAAAGTTATCAGCAGACGCGTGAGCTGATTCAGCGCTGGCACCAGCGCGGGCGTCTCGGTTATGCGCTGACGCCGCGCTTTGCGCCGACCTCATCGCCGCAGCTGCTGGAAAAAGTGCAGCAGCTGAAAAACGAGTTTCCCGACACCTGGCTGCATACCCATCTCAGCGAAAATCAGCAGGAGATCGCCTGGGTAAAAACGCTGTTTCCCGCCCATGACGGCTATCTTGACGTGTATCACCAGCATCAGCTCACCGGCAAACGCAGCGTATTTGCCCACTGCCTGCATCTGGAGGATCGCGAATGGCAGTGCCTGCACGACACCGACTCGGCGATGGCCTTCTGTCCGACCTCCAACCTGTTCCTTGGCAGCGGGCTGTTTAATCTTAAACGCCGCTGGCAGCAGCGCGTGCGCATGGGCATGGGCACCGATGTCGGCGCCGGCACCACCTTCAATATGCTGCAGACGCTGGGTGAAGCCTATAAGGTGGGGCAGCTGCAACAGTACAAACTCAGCGCCGCAGAAGCGATTTACCACGCCACGCTGGGCGGCGCCCATGCGCTGGATCTCGATGACAAAATCGGCAACTTCAACCCCGGTAAAGAGGCGGATTTTGTGGTGATCGATCCTGCCGTCTCTCCGCTGCAGCAGCTGCGCATGGCCAACAGCGACGATATCCATCAGCGTTTGTTTGTCCTGATGACGCTCGGTGATGACCGTAACATCGCGCAAACCTGGGTCAACGGTAAGTGCGTGTGGCAGCGGGAAAGCCATACGCACGCGCAAGGTTGTTGCCAGGCGACGAAACTGCCAGGATAAAAGCATCCCGCCGCAGGTGGCTGCGGCGTTGCTGATTATCAGGAGCGATAATGACTTCACGTGCCAATCCGTTTTTTAACGTCAGCCCGTTGCCGTACCAGACACCGCCGTTTGATCTGATCGACGAAGCGCATTTCCTGCCGGCGCTGGAAGCCGGAATTGCCGAAAAGCGCCAGGAAGTGGCGGCCATCGCCAGCAACCCCGAGCCGGCAACCTTTGCCAATACCTATGAAGCGCTGGAGCGCAGCGGTAGCCTGCTAAACCGGGTGTACCCCGTTTTTGCCGCGATGACCTCAGCCAATACCAGCGAGCGGCTCCAGCAGGTTGACGAGCTGATCACCCCGCAGCTGACGGCGCTCAATGACGAAATCTACCTTAACCCGGCGCTGTTTGCGCGGCTCGACAGCGTGTATCAGCAGCGCGGTTCGCAGTGCCCGGATGCCGAAGCGATGCGTCTGGTGGAAGTCACCTGGCAGCGCTTTCAGCTGGCCGGCGCCAGTCTGAGTGAGCGCGATAAAGCGCAACTGCGCGCCTGTAATCAGGAGCTGGCCAGTCTGGGAACGCGTTTCGGTAACCGGCTGCTGGCGGCAACTAACGCCGCCGCTTATACCGTCAGCAGCGCGGCGGCGCTGGACGGCCTGTCGCCGGCGGCGCTGGCACAGGCGAAGGACGCCGCTGAGGCGCGCGGGCTGCACGACGCATGGCTAATCCCTCTGCAAAATACCACCCAGCAGCCGGTACTGCAGTCGCTGACGGTGCGCGCCACGCGCGAAGCGCTGTTTCAGCAGGCGCTGACGCGCAGCGAGCAGGGTGACGACAACGACACGCGCGCCATCGTGTCGCGCATGGCGCAACTGCGTGCGCAGCAGGCCAGTCTGCTGGGCTTTGACAGCTTTGCAGCATGGAGTCTGCAGGATCAGATGGCGAAAACGCCGGAAGCTGCCCAGTCCTTTATGCGCAACATCGTGCCCGCCGCGACGGCGCGCGCCGGGCGTGAAGCGGCGGATATTCAGCAGCTGATCGCCGACCAAAACCACAGCTTCCCGCTGCGCGCCTGGGACTGGAATTACTACGCGGAACAGGTACGCACCGCGCAATACGCGCTGGACGAAGGGCAAATCCGCCCCTATTTTGAGATCAACACTGTACTGGAAAAGGGCGTGTTCTGGTGTGCCAGCCAGCTGTATGGCATTCGCTTTGAACAGCGCCACGATCTGCCGGTCTACCATCCGGACGTCAACGTTTATGAGATTTTCGATGCCGACGGTGCACCGTTAGCGCTGTTCTACACCGATTTCTTCACGCGGGATAACAAGAGCGGTGGCGCATGGATGGGCAATTTCGTCGACCAGTCGACGCTGCTGGAAAGCCGGCCGGTGATTTACAACGTCTGCAATTACAGCAAGCCGCAGCCCGGTCAGCCGGCACTGCTCAGCTGGGATGAGGTGATCACGCTGTTCCATGAGTTTGGCCACACGCTGCACGGCCTGTTCGCCACCCAGCGCTATGCCAGCCTGTCCGGCACCGCCACGCCGCGTGATTTTGTCGAGTTTCCGTCGCAAATCAACGAACACTGGGCCAGTCAGGATCAGGTGTTTGCCCACTATGCGCGCCATTATCAGACCGGTGAAGCGATGCCCGCCGCGCTGCGCGACAAAATGGTGCGCGCCGCGAAATTCAACAAAGGCTATGACATGACCGAACTGCTGGCGGCGGCACTGCTTGATTTGCAGTGGCACTCGCTGTCACCGCACGATAATCCGCAGGATGTCAGCCATTTTGAGCAGCAGGCGCTGGCGGCGGAGAATATTGCCCTGAGTGCCGTGCCGCCGCGCTATCGCTCCAGCTACTTCCGTCATATCTGGGGTGGCGGCTATGCGGCCGGGTATTACGCCTATATCTGGACGCAGATGCTGGCCGACGATGGTTATCAGGCGTTTGTCGAGCGGGGCGGTCTGACACGCGAAAATGGTCAGCGCTTCCGTGAGCAGATTCTGTCGCGCGGTAACAGCAGCGATCTGCAGCATCTTTGGCTGGCCTGGCGCGGTAAAGCGCCGGACATCGGGCCGATGCTGAAACACCGCGGCCTCGACGAGGCATAACGCGCCGTAACCGAAGGGCCAGCCAGCGGTGCAGCTGGCTGGCCTGCACGCTTATCCCAGCGGACCGCCTTCAATGGTGTCACACATGCCGGCCAGCACGCGCTCGCCGGTTTCCTCTTTCAGTCCGGCATACCATTCCGCGGTGACCGCCGCATCTTTGGCGTGGGTGACATCACAACGCTTGCGCGCTTTCAGCACCAAATCACGGGTGCGCGCCACGCGCCGCGCTTCATAGCGCAGCAGCCCGTCCTCAATGCCCAGCGAGTGGGCGGTCAGGGTTTGCGCCAGTACCACCGCATCTTCCATGGCCGCACAGCCGCCCTGACCGATATCCGGCGTGGTGCTGTGTGCCGCATCCCCCAGCAGCGCCACACGTCCTCTGACAAAGCGGCTGAAGGGTTCGATATCATGAATCTCCACGCGATTGGTGGTTTGTGCGTCAATGCTGGCGATCAGCCGCTGGACCGGTTCGGCCCAGCCGGCAAAATAGCCGCGCAGATCGTCTTTCACCGTTGCGCGATCCTGCGCCAGCCCTTTCGGCAGCGGGACATCAAAGAAAAAGTAGAAGCGGTTACCGCTCACCGGCATCAGCGAGACGCGCTTGCCCTCGCCGACAAACGTGGTCCACTGATCGGCGGGCGCGATGCTCTCATCGATGGTGACCAGGCCATTCCAGTTAACGTAGCCTGCGTAGCGGCGCTCGACGTGTTCGCCCAGCACGTGATGGCGAATCACCGAGTGGGTGCCGTCGGCGGCCACCATAAAATCCCCTTCAGCCTGGCTGCCGTCATCAAACCAGGCGGTCACGCCGCTGGCATGCTGCTCCACCCGCACAACGCGTTTGCCAAAGCGGATGCGTTCGCGGCCGTAGCTGTCGATCAGCAGCGCCTGTAACTCTGCGCGTGCGACCGGATAAGGATACTCGCCGACCTGCTGCACCAGCGGTGACAAACTGAAGCGGGTCAGGGTGCTGCCGCTGTGGCCATCGTTGTAAGCCATAAACGCCATATTGCCGCCGAGCGCGCGCAGCTGTGCCTTGAGACCCAGCGCATTGAGGCACTTCACGCCGTTAGGCCAGATAGAGATAGCCGCGCCGACCGGTTTCATCTCTTTCACCGCTTCATACACTGCGGTGCTGAAACCCGCTTTTTCCAGCGCCAGCGCCGCGCTCATGCCGCCGATACCCGCTCCAATCACAATCGCTTTCATTACCGTCTCCTTTACTGTGCACCCTAAGCCATGCAACTTTTGTACCATCTTGCGGGGTCAGGGTGATGGCGAGTTAAAGTATTGAAAATAATGATTTATATTCCGGTTGGGTCAGACGCTGCTTCGGCAATGGGCGCAGATGCTGCACCTTAACAGGGCATCATCAGGCGGAAGGTGAACCAAAGGTTTCACGCTGGCAATCATCCGGCCAGCGTTCATACTCTCTACATCCATCCTGCGAGGACTGAATGATGAAATGGATAATGATGTTATGGCTGCTGGGCAGCCTGAGCGCAGCGGCCCAAACGCCGTGGCAGCCGGAGAGAAAAGGGGATTTGCCGCAGCTCACGCCGGTAGCAGCGAAGTGTGATGTCTCTTCCTGTCAGCAGAACTGTTACGTGCAGCAATCACAGTGCAAGAATGACAACGGCGGCGGCTGTGGCTCGCTGGCGCAGATTTGCGTACAAAACTGTGCCAGCCAGTGCCGCTAGAGCGTTTACGGATCGTCTTTGATGCGGCGATCGATGGCGAAGGGAGCGGAGGTCGCTGTGGCAATCAGCGCGGCCGCGCCCGGGTGATCGGGGTTAAACAGCGCATTATCTTCGCCGGTGAGGATGCTGGGCACCGTCATCAGCAGGGGAAAGCCGTTGTGCGGATCGAGAAACGCCGCGCCGATGGCCTGCGTCTCCTCCTGCTGCTGATATTTTTCCCAGCCGGCCGGCAGTTTACTGCTGTCGAGGGCGATGATGTCGGACTCCGGTACCGCCACGGTAAACACCACAAAGCGGCTTTGCTCCAGCAGCGTTTTCCCGGCGTGCACCACCAGTTCCAGCGTCGCCAGCGCTTTTGAGCTGCTGAGGTAAACCGCTTTCATTCCGGGCGGATTCCAGCGGCCACCCCATTTTTCTGCGCCAGCACCGTTAAACGCCTGGCTGGCGTACTCCGCTTTGACAATTCGATAGAACACCCTGACGGGTGCAGCCGGATCCTTCCGTCGTGTCATCAGACAATCACTCCGTGCTCAAGGCGGCCAATCAGCGTCAGTACCGCATCGCAGCCGGCGGGCGTACTGAGCATGTTAATCGGCTGCGCGTTGTCGAGCGCCAGCGCAGGCTGATACATCCAGTGCATCGCCACTTCCGGATCGCCAGCGAACAGCTGGATCACCGCATCCAGCACTTCAAACACCTGATAGATGCGTGCGCCCTGTTCGACCGAGAGCTGCGATCCGGACTTCTCGCGGCGCCGGTAGGTGTTACGGTCAATCGAGACCATTTGCGCGATGTCGATCGGCGTCGCTTTCAGAATCGTGGCGGCGCGTTCGACAATGCCGACATCCATGCCGTCGGTGATCAACTTATGCGCCTTAAGCCGGTTACGCGGCAGCCCCATCTGATCCATAAAAGAGGGGCGGGCGTGCTGAATCAGCGACGGATCAAAGATGCGCGATCCGCTGGTGGGATTAAAAGCCGATGCGGTGGACATCACAACCTCCTGATAATGTTCATGTGAACATTTTTATGCATCAAGTGTACAGCATTTGCCCACCGGTGTCATGGTTTGTTCACGCCTCACCGCCATTAACTGGCGGTGCGCCAGATGTCGCTCATCGCCAGCTCAAGTTTTTTAAACAGCCGGTAGCGTGTGTCATGGAACGCGAAGCGCGCCGCGCGGGGCTGCAGCGCCTCCGGCGCAAGGGTGACCGCCTGCTGCACGGCGGCAGCCAGATTCGGCCACTGACCCACGCCCACGCCCGCACACAGGGCCGCGCCCAGCGCCCCGGTTTCGTGGCAGGTTGCGACGCGAATCGGCATCCCCAGCACATCGGCAAACATTTGCGGCCAGACACTGCTGCGCGTCGCGCCGCCGGAGAGCGTGGCCTGGTTGACCGTAATGCCGGCCGCGCGCAGTCGGTCAATGTGCGCCCGGTGGGCAAAGGTCACGCCTTCGAACAGGGCAAACAGCATGTCAGCGCGCGTATGCCAGCCGCCGAGGCCGTAAAAGCCGGCTCTGGCAGGTTCGGCTTTCCGCCCCGAATAGAGGTAAGGGTGATACAGCGGCAGCTGCGCGTCAGGCCTGACCTGTGCCACGCTGTCGCTGCTGCGCGCCGCGCCCTGGCCAGCGCGGCCATCATCAAATTCACGCAGGAACCAGTCAAGATTGGCGGCAGAAGTGGCGCTGGCCTCGATCGCCATGTAGCGATCGCGTTCGATGATCGAATTCATAAACACCGGGCGCAAATAATCAGGTTTGTCGACCACCACCTGATTGATGCTCCAGGTACCGGCGACAATGGAGGCCTCACCGCAGTTCACTACGCCCGAGCCGACCGCGCTGGCAACCACGTCAAACATGCCGGCTACCACCGGGATGCCGGCCGGTAAACCAGTGAGCTGTGCCGCGCGGGCCGAGACCACGCCGGTAACCTCGCAGGATTCACGCAGCGGTGGCAGCAGGGCGAGCGCCTCTTCGATGCCGTACAGCGCCAGCAATTCGCCACTGTAGCCGCGCTGGCGATAATCAATCAGCCCGGCACCGGCGGCATCCGAATAGTCCGCGCTGACGTTGCCGCACAGAAAATGGGCGATGACATCTTTGGCACACAGCAGATGGCCGATCTGCGCCCAGCGTTCCGGCTGATGCTGACGTATCCAGCTGATCAGCACCGGCGTGGCGGCGGGCCACGGTTTTTGTAATGACAGCGCGTAAATCTGCTGCGCCGCACCGCTGGATTCCAGCGCCTGCACCGTGGCGCTGGCGCGATGATCAATCGACTGGATGCCAAACAGTGGGCGCTGCTGACGATCCAGCGCATACAACCCGTTGCCGTGACCGGCGGCCCCGACGGCAATCACTTCGCTGCCACGCGTGCCGGCTTGCTGCAGGCAGCGACTCACCGCGTTGCTGACGCCGCGCCAGATATCTTCAACTGGCCGTTCAGCATAGCCTTCCTGCGGCTGATGCGTTTCGCCGGCGCACTCCGCTACCGACAGCACGCGGCCGCTCAGGTCAAACAGTACCGCTTTGATCATGGTGTTTCCGGCATCGATGCCGAGAATCTGGCTCATATCCGACTCCGTTTCAGGCGAAGACGGCGCACCGCTTAAGCGCCGGTGCAGGTCACGCTTAACCCTGCTGGTAGATGTCCAGCGCATCCGCGCCGCTGACACCCTGATGAATAATCGCCATCAGCGCGCTGACCACGCGTGACGGATTATCATGTTGATAAACGTTGCGTCCATACACCATGCCGCTGGCACCCTGCGCCATCAGCGCGGCGCTTTTCGCCAGCACCGCGCCCAGTTCCCCTTTACCGCCGCCGCGCACCAGCGTCGGACAGCGCGCCGCCTCCACCACACGATGGAAATCCTCTGTGTTATCCGTGGGGTCGGCTTTAATGATGTCGGCGCCCAGCTCCCGCGCCAGCCGCACCAGCGGCACGATTTGTCTGACGTCACCGAGCGAGCCGTACGCCGCGCCCTGGCCGGCGGGGGCCATCACCAGCGGCTCCACCATCAGCGGCATGGCATAGCGATCGCAGGCCTGGCGCAGGCGGCCAATGTTCTCCACGCACATGCGAAAAATGCCCGGTTCATCCGGGATCTGGTAGAGATTGACCACCACCGCGGCGGCATCCATCTGCAGCGCGGCAAGAATCGGTGCCTCCGGATTGTGCAACACCGCCCACATCTCGCGATGGCGCGCTGCGTTATAGGCATTGCCGACGTCGGTGCGCATCACCAGCGCCGGTTTGCGCCCGGCAACGCGCTGCAGCAGATCGGCCTGACCATAATTGACCTGGATCGCATCCGGCTGTGCGGCAATCAGGTTGCGCATCACGCTTTCAATATCTT
Organism: Pantoea sp. Pa-EAmG; assembly: GCF_030024295.1. Taxonomy (NCBI): domain Bacteria; kingdom Pseudomonadati; phylum Pseudomonadota; class Gammaproteobacteria; order Enterobacterales; family Erwiniaceae; genus Pantoea; species Pantoea sp. Pa-EAmG. The sequence goes on along the minus strand of NZ_JASEWO010000003.1, from coordinate 23,992 downwards.
CCAGCCCCAGCAGAAAATCGGGCTCGTTGGCGATGCCATGGTCGATCGCCACATCCAGGCACTTGCCGTGGTGAAATAACCGGTTGAGGCGAACTTTAGGGGTGAGTGACATCCTGAACTTCCTCCTGTGAAAACGCGGATGCGAGCGCGTGCAGCCCATGGCGCTGCGCCAGGCTGATTGCGGTGTGCTGCAGATGTTCAGCGCGCTGGCTGTCCTGCCAGCCGAGCGAGTCGGCCAGCAGCTGCGAAATTTCCTGCATGAGCGGCGGCGTTAATTCACCGCAGATAGCCAGCGACGTGCGGCGCACCAGCACATCTTCCAGCTGGCACACCTGTTCATGCTCAATCAGATAGCGCAGTTCGGTGGCGCTGTAACCGGCATGATGCTGCAGCGGCTGTTCGCCGTGCTGCTGAATCTGCTGCAGCAGCGGCAGGGCCCGGCTGCCGTAGCGTTTCGCCAGTTGCGTCACGCGCGCCAGCGGAATGTCATATTGCTGCGCCAGCGCACTGAGCCAGGCGGGCTGGGCGGACGGCGCCGGAAAATCCCGGCCGCCGCCAATCGGCAGGTCGCTGCTGGAGACGCGACGCTTTTCTCCCAGCAGGCGCAACACGCGGTCGGCGGCCTCTTCCCCGAAGCGGCGGAAGGTGGTCCATTTACCGCCGACCAGACATAGCGTGCTCCAGGCGCGCGCGTGGTCAGGCGGCAGCAGCACCAGCGAATGGTTACGTGAAATCTGGCCATTCACTTTGGCCTCGCTGGCCGGCAGCGGGCGCACGCCGCAGAAGGTGTAAACCACTGCGGATGCTGGCACCACAATGTCAGGAAATACAAAGCGCAGCGACTCAAGAATGTAAGCCTGCTCTTCGGCTTCGCACACCACGCTATCGGGGTCATCAACGCGGATATCGGTGGAGCCCACCAGCACTTTGCCGAACCAGGGAAACATAATGCACACCCGGCCTTCCTGATTTTCGAAATAGACCATTTCACCGTCCAGCATCTGTAACAGCTGGGGATGATCGAGGATCAGATGCGACCCTTTGGTGCCGCCTATCAGTCTGGTCGGTGGTGAATGCACGGCCAGCTGCTGATTCAGCTGGTCGATCCACGCGCCGCCGGCATTCACCAGCACGTGCGGCTGCAGGCTAAAGCGCTCACCGCTCAGCGTATCTTCCAGCAGCACCGTCTCGTCGCTGGCGCTGACCACCCGCAGATAATTGAGCGCCAGCGCCTCCGGGCAGGCGCGTTCCGCATCTTCAATCAGCTCAAACCCGAGTCGCTCCGGCGCGCTGATCCACGCATCGTAATAGCTGGCGCTGTATTTCACCCAGGGCGCGAAGCCAGGCCAGCGATCGCGCGTGGCGGCTTCGTTACGCAGCTGGTGGCGCGGCATAGCGCCATACTGTCGCGTGTAGAGGTCGTACAGGCTCAGACCGGTTTTGATCAGCAGCGCGCCGCGCCGGGTGGGCTTATCGCTCAGGCGCAGGAAACGTCGCGTGGCGTTAACCAGTCCACCGCCGAGATTATCGATCGGTACGGTGGTACGCAGCGGAAACACATAGTGCGCGGCGTTTTTCAGCAGGCGATCGCGCTCCATCACCGACTCCTTCACCAGGCCAAACTCGCCGGTCTCCAGATAGCGCAAGCCGCCGTGAATCATGCGCGACAGCGCGCCGCTGGCCGCCTGGCACCAGTCACCTTTCTCCACCAGCACCGCAGGAATGCCCTGTAATGCCAGCTCACGAAAAGTACTGATGCCGTTGATGCCGCCGCCGACGATCAGCACCGGCAGCGAACTGCGCGCGCGCAGGCGGCTAAGCCGTTGTTCGCGGGTCAAAACCTGTTCCATTGTCAGCTCCTTGCGATGAACGCTTACTTGTCAAAGGTATAGGAGCGGGCGCAGCAAACGGCAAATCAGGTCATACAGGATGTGATTTTGTTCACTACCAATGAGAATTGTCGGGAAGCCTGGCAGGGGTAACGATATACTGCCGGTCAGACATCATGGTTAACCTGCAGGAAAAGGAATTTTCATGTATTCATGGGCCCGATTAAGCGCACTTGCGCTGCTGGTCAGCGGCAGTGCGCTGGCAACGACATCACCAGACAGCATCATCAAACCGCTGATGCAGCAGTATCAGATCCCCGGTATGGCGGTGGCGATTCTGCACGACGGCAAAACCGAATTTTATAACTATGGCGTGGCATCGAAAGAGAGCGGACAGCCGATCAACGAGCAGACGCTGTTTGAAATCGGTTCGCTGAGTAAAACGTTTACCGCCACCTTAGCCAGCTATGCGGCGCAGCAGAACAAACTGAATTTCAGCGACGCGGCCAGCCAGTGGCTGCCGGAACTGAAAGGCAGCGCTTTTGATCGTGTCTCGCTGCTGAATCTGGCGACGCACACCAGCGGCACGCCGCTGTTCGTACCGGATGACGTAACCAATACCCGCGAGCTGATGCGCTGGTACAAACAGTGGCAGCCAGAGGCCCAGCCGGGCACGGTGCGGGTTTATTCCAACCTCGGTATCGGTATGCTCGGCATGATTGCGGCTAAGAGTCTGCATCAGCCATTCATCAGCGCGATGGAAAAGCAGCTGCTGCCGGCGATGGGCATGACGCACAGCTATGTGCAGGTACCTGCATCACAGATGGGGCGCTACGCCCAGGGTTATAACAAGCAGGATCGCCCGGTGCGGGTCACGCCAGGCCCGCTGGATGCGGAATCCTATGGCCTGAAATCCACCTCTGCCGATCTGATTCGCTGGCTGGCCATTCAGCTGCAGCAACAGCCGGTCGCGCCCGCATGGCAACAGGCGGTGGCCGCGACGCATCAGGGCTATTACCACACCGAGGCCGCTTTTACTCAGGCGATGATGTGGGAATATTACCCGCTGCCGGTGACTACGCAGCAGCTGGTGGATGGCAACAGCGGCGCGCGCATCATGAAGGGCATGAAAGCCACGCTGATTACGCCGCCGCAGGCTGCGCCGCAGCAGGCGTGGTATAACAAAACCGGCTCCACTAACGGATTCGCCACCTATGCGGTCTTTATTCCGTCGCAGCGGGTTGCGCTGATTATGCTGGCAAATAAGTGGTTCCCGAATGACGATCGGGTGGTGGCTGCGGAAAAAATCATCAGCAACATCGGGAAGGGCGAATGATCACCATCAGAGCGCTGCGCGCAGAAGATTTTATGCCGTGGCTGGCGCTGTGGCAGGGCTATCAGCGCTTTTATCAGACTACCATTGACGATAACACCACCGGCGAGAGCTTCCGCCGCTTGCTGTCCCGCGCGGAACCCATGCACTGTCTGGTGGCCGAGCAGGACGGCGCGATGGTCGGGCTGGTGCATTTTCTTACCCATCGCTCAACCTGGACTCAGGGCGACTACTGCTATTTGCAGGACCTCTACGTCAGCGAGGCCGCGCGCGGTCTGGGCGCCGGCAAGGCGCTGATTCTGGCGGTCTATGAACAGGCAGAGAAGCTCGGCTGTTCGCGCGTTTACTGGCTGACGCAGGCGTCTAATAGCCACGCGCGGGCGCTGTACGATCGGCTGGCGCAACAAACCGACTTTGTGCAGTACCGTCATTTATTCGATCAGCCATAATTTTCCCGGGCTGCCATGGAGGGTGGCCCTCGCGTGCCTGATCAAGGCGCGCTTGCGTTATTCATCCCACCGTTTCGCTCCCTGAACCCTTTCAAACGAAAATCCCTCAGATAAATAACTGTGATCATGCTCGCTATTTTTTGCCTGCGTGCTGTCTTTTTGTTCGCTCGATGTTATGAATGAATATGTAATGTGTTTCGAATGAAACTAAGGCGTAAACAGACGGAGTGCGAGATGAACACCACTTTTACCTCAGAACAACAACCCGACGATTTTAAACAGCATGTGCGCCTGATGAAGCAGGCGCTCAGAGCACAGATTGGCGATGTCGAAGGCCTGTTTGAGCAGGTCAGAAGTAAGATTGTCAGTGAAATCGCGGCCGCGCGCGCCGAAGAGAAGCAGCACGGAACGGCGTGGCCGCAGGTCAGCTTCGCGGATCTGGCCGCCGGTCGCATCAGCGAACAGACCAAAGATCATATCCGCCGCCGCGGCTGCGTGGTGGTGAAGCAAACCTTCAGCCGCGAGCAGGCGCTGGCGTGGGATGCTGACATGCTCAACTACCTCGACGACAATGATTTCGACCGTGTCTATCAGGGGCCGGGCGACAACTTCTTTGGCAACCTCGACGCCTCGCGGCCGGAGATCTACCCCATTTACTGGAGCGATGCGCAGATGTCAGCCCGCCAGAGCGAGGCCATGGCGCAAACCCAGGCGTTCCTCAATCGCCTGTGGAAATTCGAATCCGCCGGTACGCGCTGGTTTGATCCGGACGTGAGCATCATCTATCCGGATCGCATCCGGCGCCGGCTGCCGGGTACCACCTCAAAAGGGCTGGGCGCGCACACCGATTCCGGCGCGCTGGAGCGCTGGCTGTTGCCGGCCTATCAGCAGGTGTTCAGCAAGATCTTTTCTAACCAGTTCGATCAGTACGATCCGTGGGATGCGGCGCACCGCACGGCCGTGCAGGAGTATCAGTCTGGCACCACCACCAAATGTTCGGTGTTCCGCACTTTCCAGGGCTGGACCGCACTCTCTGATATGCAGCCCGGTCAGGGACTGCTGCACGTGGTGCCGGTGCCGGAAGCCATGGCTTATCTGCTGCTGCGTCCGTTACTGAAGGATGTGCCGGAAGAGGAACTGTGCGGCGTGGCGCCGGGCAAAGTGCTGCCGGTATCGGAGCGCTGGCATCCGGAATTAATTGCCGGCCTGTGTTCGATCCCGGCGCTGCAGGCGGGCGATTCGGTGTGGTGGCACTGCGATGTGATTCATGCGGTGGCACCGGTAGAAAATCAGCAGGGCTGGGGCAACGTGATGTACATTCCTGCCGCGCCGATGTGCGATAAAAACGCCGACTATGCGCAGCAGGTGGCGCAGGCGCTGGCGACCGGTGTCTCGCCGGGCGATTTCCCCAAAGAGGATTACGAAGCCAGCTGGCGCGGCCGTTTTACGCCGCAGGATCTGAATGAAAACGGCCGGCGCAGTCTGGGATTAGCGTGATTTCTGCTAAGCTGGGCAAAAACTTTTTTACAGCAGGCTCTATGAACGCACGTCATCAGCACATTATTCAACTGGTCAGCGAGCGCGGCAGCGTCAGCGTCAATGAACTGGCGCAAACCACCGGCGTTTCGGAGGTGACGGTGCGTCAGGATTTGAACCTGCTGGAGAAGGGCGGCTTTCTGCGCCGCGTGCACGGTTCCGCCGTGGCACCGGAAAGTGATGACGTAGGCGCGCGCATGCAAACCCGCTTTGCGGTGAAAAAACGCCTGGCGGAGTACGCCGCCGGGCTGGTTAACCCCGGCGAAACGGTGTTTATTGAAGGCGGCAGCACCAATGCGCTGCTGGCGCGAGAGCTCAGCCATCGGCAGGACATCACCATCATCACCGTCAGCCATTACATCGCCGGACTGCTGCGTGAGCAGGGCGGCGATGTGATTATCCTCGGCGGGCTGTTTCAGAAAAGCAGTGAGTCGGTAGTCGGGCCGTTAACGCGGCTGTGCATTCAGCACCTCAACTTCCATAAGGCGTTTATTGGCATTGACGGCTGGGATGAGGCGACCGGTTTCACCAGCCGCGACATGCTGCGCTGCGATGTGGTGAACGCCATCATGGAAAAACCGACGCACACCGTCGCGCTCACCGACTCCTCCAAATTTGGTCAGATTCATCCCTATGCGCTGGCGCCGCTACAGCCGTTTAAGCAGGTGATCACCGACGCGGAACTCGCCGCAGGCTGGCAGCAGCAGCTGCGTGCGCAGTCGCTGCAGCTCAGTCTGGTTTAACCTTTATTGCGTTCAATCTCTCCCTCAGGCTTAGCGTTATCAGCCATTGATTGCATCGACGCACTATTCATGTAATAAATAAAGTTACATGATGACAACCGATCGGGACAATGATGACGCAAAATACCAACGATATCTTCAACGAAGAGTTTGCGCGGCAGTACGACGCGTATAACGGCAAACATCAGCCAATCGCCGATAATCTGCATCTGCTGATTTCACTGGTGCTGGACAACGCGCCGCCGCAGGCGCGGGTGCTGTGTGTGGGCGTCGGGACCGGCAGCGAAATTATCCGGCTGGCGCAGCAGCACCCGGAATGGCAGTTTACCGGTGTCGATCCCTCACCGGACATGCTGGCGGTCTGCACAGAAAAACTCACCGCCGCCGGGATACGGGCGCGCTGCCAGCTGCATCAGGGCTACCTTAACGACGTGCCGGTTACCGCCGATTACGATGTGGTGCTTTGCCTGCTGGTGACGCATTTTATCCAGCATCCGCAGCGGGCGGGTATTTATCAGCAGATGCAGCAGCAGCTCAAACCGGGCGGACGCTTAGTGACGGCAGAAATTGTCGGCGATGTGCAGGATACCGGCTTTGATGAACAACTGCTGTTCTGGAAAACCATGCATGAGAGCGCCAGCGGCAGGGCGCAAAATCTGGATGAGATGAAGCAGATGCTGACGCAGCGGCTGCTGTTACTGCCTGCTGCCCAGACCGAAGCGCTGATGGCGCAGGCCGGGTTCACGCCGCCGCAGCGCTTCTTTCAGTCGCTGCTGATACATGGCTGGACGGCGCGCAAGCGCTAAACCGCTTAATAAGGTTGAGTGAGCTGACGATTCAATAAGATAGCAGCGCCTGCGCCGTCAGCTCGTCGGTGATCAAACCGGTGACGAGTCCGCTGGCCAGCACCGCGCGGATCGCCGCCACTTTACTCGGTCCGCCGGTCAGCGCCACGATCTCTGCGCGCTGCGCCAGATCCAGCGGTACCGACAGCGTGCGTGCCGTCAGCGAGTTGTGAATCATCTGCCCGTCGGCAGCAAAAAAGTGCCCCAGCAGTTCGCCCACCGCGCCGGCTTCCGACAGGGCGCGGATCTCGGCTGCATCGATCATCCCGGCTTCCACCAGTTGGGCGGCCGGTTCCACGGTGCCAATGCCCACCAGCTTCACTTCACTGTGCGCGGCCATGCTAAACACTTCGCTGACGCCACGCTGCGCCAGCAGCACATCGCGATCCTCTTCGGTGTTGGCAAAAAACGGTACCGGCATCATGTAGGCCTGCGCACCGGTTTTTTCGGCGATGCGATGCATCACGTCATGCGGATTGAGCGCGTAGTTGCGCGTCAGACAGCCGAGCAGGGAGACAAAGCGCAGGTGCGGCGCGTCGATACGTGCCAGCTGGTGAATTGCTGCCGACAGCGTCCGGCCGTGGCCGAGACCCAGCGTGATCGCCGGCGTGGAGGCCAGCAGATTACGCAAATAGTCGGCACCGGCCATGCCCAGCGCGCGCACCGGCAGGCCTTCTTCACCGAGATCGGGTGCCACCTGACAAAAGTTCAGGCCGTAGCGGCTGCGCAACTGCTCTTCCAGCGTCACGCAGGCGACAATCGCGCCGTCGATGGTGACTTTCACCGCGCCTTCGGCCACCATGCGCGCAATCAGCCGATGGGTTTTCACCGACGGCAGGCCGAGCCGTTTGGCCACTTCAGCCTGCGTCAGGCCGCCAACATAGTGCAGCCAGGCCGCCCGCAGGGCCAGAGAGTCATCGCGTTCAGCGGAAGTCGGTGCGGATTTCATCGGGTTGTCCCTGTCTGGTTGAGGGGTGCTGCGAGCTGACGAAAGCCCTCAGCACGGCATGCTCACGCGAGATGCAAATCCTGCACCCCGGTATCAATATGGTCGGCCCAGAACGCCACGCTTTCGGCAATCTCCGCCACCACATTGCTGTCGGTGGGTTCGCGCTCTTTGAAGCTTAGCTCGAGGCAAATCTCGTTATCCTGCGCGCCGCCGCGCGCCAGCGCCTCGAGCAGCGGCTGCGGCTGAATGCGACCGCCGGCATTGTACTGCAATGTAAAGGGCCTGTGCCCGCCTTTATCCATCATGCTCTGCTTTATATGGATGATGGGCGAAACGCGCGGCACCGCTTCAGCCCACGCGTAAGGATCGTAGTCACGCGGATCGTCAGAGGTGACATCGCCATGATCGATATCCGCCATCATCCACATCGGCAGGGCAAACTGTGCCGCGCTCAGCCGCTGTTGCAGCGCCATACAGGCGGGAATGGTTTCGCCAAATTCGCGTCCGACGCTCATCGGTTCCCAGAACAGGTAACGCAGACCGGCCGCTTTGGCGTGTTCCGCCACTTCCGCCCAGCAGTCAATGGCGATGGCAATCAGCGCTTCACGCCGCGCTGCATCGTTAAAATCCCGCTGGGTGAAGATGGCAAACTGCGAGCCCACCGCGACGCCGCCCAGTTCCGCGGTGATGTCGGCAAAGGTCTTGAACCAGTCAATGTAGTAGCGACGTACCGCCGCATCCGGATGACCAAAATGGTTGAGGCGGCCATACGGCCCGGTCATGCCGGAGGTGACGCGCACGCCGGTGGCACGCAGCGCCTGCTGCATGCGGCGCGTCATGTGGGTGAGGGTGGCAGCGGGCCAGCCGGGATTGATAAATTCATGCGTCAGCTGCAGATCGCGGATGCGGATCTGCTGCGCCACGGTGTGAATTAAATCGCCGGGATCGGCGAAGCGGTTCACCAGCGGATTGGTATTCAGCGAAAGCGTTAATGGCATGCGGCACCTCTCAGCCAGCGTGGGCGCGCAGCGGCGCGGCAGGGTGGAAAGTCTGTTCGAACCACTGGCTGAACGCGGTGCGCTGTGCAGCGCTGAGGTGCAGCTGATGTTTGGTGCGACGCCAGAGAATGTCTTCCGGCTGCTGCGCCCATTCGTACTGCACCAGATAACGTACCTCGGCCTCGTACAGCTGGCCGCCAAAATGCTCACCGAGATCGCTCAGCGAACTGGCGGTGCCCAGCAGCGTGCTCATACGCGCACCGTACAGTCGCGCATAGTGCTTGCGCAGCGGCTGCGGCAGCCACGGCCAGCGCGTTTTGATCTCCTCCAGGAAGCTGTCAAAATCGGCATGGGCGATCTCGCCGCCCGGCAGCGTGGCGCTGCGCGTCCAGTCCGCGCCCATGTTGGGGAAAAACGGCGCCAGCTGTTGCAGCGCATGCTCGGCCAGCTTGCGGAACGTGGTAATTTTGCCGCCGAACACGTGCAGCAGCGGCGCATCCTGTTGATTATCCAGGTCGAATACATAATCCCGCGTTACCGCCGAGGGATTACCTTTGCCGTCGTCAAACAGCGGCCGTACGCCGGAGAAGCGGGTAATCACATCGCTGGCGCGCAGCTTAACCTTGAAGTAGCGATTCACCACGTCGATCAGGTACTGCTGCTCGCTATCATCCGCACTGACATCTTCCGCTTTGCCCTGCCAGGGAATGTCGGTGGTGCCGATTAACGCTTTATCACCCTCATAGGGATTGATAAAAATCACCCGCTTGTCGGTGTTTTGCACCAGATAGGCCTGCTGGCCCTCCCAGAATTTTGGCACGATGAGGTGCGAGCCTTTCACCAGCCGCACGCTGCGCTGGCTTTGCGTATGGCTAACCTGATTGACGATATCCAGCACCCACGGCCCGGCGGCATTCACCAGCGCGCGGGCGAACACGGTGCGCTGCGCGCCGCTGGCCTGATCCTGCAGGGTAATCTGCCATTTGCCCGGCAGACGCTGCGCTGCCACGCAGCGGGTGCGCGGCAGAATGGTGGCGCCGCGCTCGGCGGCATCCAGCGCATTGAGCGTCACCAGCCGGGCATCGTCCACCCAGCAATCGGAGTACTCAAAGCCTTTCTGATAGCTGTCCAGCAGCGGCGCGCCCTCAGGATCGCGCGTCAGATCGAGCACGCGCGTGCCCGGCAGTTTTTTGCGTCCGCCGAGGTGGTCATACAGAAACAGCCCCAGCCGCACCAGCCACGCCGGACGATCGGACGGGCTGTGCGGCAGCACAAAGCGCATCGGCCAAATGATGTGCGGCGCCGCGTTCAGCAGCACCTCGCGTTCAATCAGCGCCTCGCGCACCAGGCGGAATTCGTAGTACTCCAGATAGCGCAGGCCGCCGTGCACCAGTTTACCGGAGCGTGAGGAGGTGCCTGCGGCAAGATCGTCTTTTTCACACATCATCACCGACAGCCCGCGCCCGGCGGCATCGCGCGCGATACCGGCACCGTTAATGCCACCGCCGATCACAAACAGATCCAACGTGTTGTCACTCATGCGTTACTCCTTAAAACTGTTTAATGCCTGCCAGGCGGCAGGAAGATCGCGGCGGATCTGCTGATACTGGGGGAACAGCTGCTGGTAGCGCTGCATCAGCGCAGGCGACGGCGCTTCGGCGTCGTCCAGCAGCGGGCGCACCCAGCGTTCAACGCACTGCGCCATGTCCGGATACGCGCCAATCGCCACCGCCGCCATCATGGCCGCTCCCGCTGCGCCGGCTTCCTCGCGCTGGCTGATGCGCACCGGCGCGCCGATGCAGGCGGCAAGAATCTGCCTGAGCGGCTGCGATCGCACCGCACCGCCGGTAAGGCGAATTTCTCCCGGCAGCGTGGCGCCCATCGCCTGATAACAGTCGCGAGCTGCCATGCCGATGCCTTCAATCACGCCGCGCACCAGGTCGCCAAAGTTGTGCTGGTAGTTGAGGCCGGTGAAACTGGCGCGCGCGTCGGCGTTGACGAACGGTCCGCGTTCACCGGCCAGCGAAATGTAAGGATGGAACAGCAGGGTGCCCGGCTGCGCGTCGTTGAGCCAGCGATCGATCTGCTGCACCAGCCGCGCATGATCGGTTTCACAGCCAAAGCTGCTCAGCAGATCGCTGGCCACGTTCAGCAGCCAGTCGAGATTGAGCGTGGAAGCCATGTTGGTTTGCACCTGAGTGACATAACCTGGCCACGGCAGCGGGATCACGTAGCCGGTTTGCGCCGGGTTGAGCCATACCTCGTCAATAGTGACGCTGCGCAGATGCACGCCGGTTGAGCCGACAATCGAACAGGCGGTATTGGCTTCACCGGTGTGCACCCCCGCACCGAGTGCGGTCATCGCCATATCGACATAGCCGAGACACACCGGCGTGCCAGCCAGCAGGCCGGTTTGCCGGGCGGCGTCAGCGGTGAGGCCATGGGTGATTTGCGTACCGTCGATAATCTCCGGCAGCAGGTGGCGCCGGTGGTTAAGCCCCAGCGCGTCAATCACCGTATCGTCGTAGCGCTGGTGGCGATAGTTGCCAAAGGTAAAGCTGGCTTCAGACGGATCGGTGGCGCGCACACCGGTCAGATTGAGATAGAGCCAGTCCTTACAGTGCAATGCCACTTCGGCGCGCGCCAGCAGTTCGGGATAGTGCTGGTCCATGTGCGCCAGCTGCGCACCCTGCTGGCAGGTGTTAAGACCGGTACCGGTGGCCTGAAAGCGTGCGGCGGCCAGCGGCTCCTGATTGAGTTTTTCCACCGTGGCGGCGGCGCGGGCATCCAGCCAGATCCACGCATCGTCCACCGGCTGATTATCAGCACCGACCAGCCAGCTGCCGTCGCCCTGGGCGGTCACCGCTACGGCCACCACGCGCGCCGCCAGATTCTCCACCCGATCGCCGAGCTTGTGAATCGCACTGACCGCATCCTGCCAGGTTTGCGTCATTGACTGCTGGGCGGCACCGCCTGCGCTGCGGTAATAGCGATTGCGCGCCGACGCGCACGCCAGCTGGTTACCTTCCAGATCAAACGCCACCGCTTTAACCACCGAGGTGCCGGAATCCAGACCCAGAATGATATCGCCACTCTCCACATACACCTCCGTTCGCTGCTCCCGGTGCGGGAACCCCTGTTTGGTTTATCCGCAGCCTTGTTAATGAGCTGTGATGATTTTGCTAAATACTGTCTTACACCACTTCTCATGGAGATAACATATCTGATGTATTATTTTTCTCAAAAAAGAATAAATTTCACTCCGGATGGCGAATCCGATCACAAAATCAGTGGGAATTGCGGATGCGCCTGAACACTGTGAAAGGTTTTTAATGATTGTATTAAAGGGGTTTTTAAAAGAATTAAGGGTGATTGTGGGCAAATAAGCGATCCAGATCGCGCTGTGCGAAAAATTGCGCGCCACCTGTTGACAATTTAGTCACAACAGCACAATTCTCATCACACAAGTTATCACATTTATAACATTGCGCGGCGATGAATATCGTCGCTGTGCATCCTGAGAGGTCACGTTATGTCCGAGGTCTCAATCTTAACGCAGCAGCTGGCACGCAAACGTCGGCGGCGCTACATACTCAGCGGCGTGGTGATCGTGGCGCTGGTAGCCGCCATGGCGCTGGATACCAAAGTAGTGCGCATCGGTTCGGCGGACGACGCGCGTCAGCAGGGCTTCTCCGCAGACAGCTACGGGCAGAAAACCTTTCCCGGTATCCAGCAGGATGTCGAAGCGCGCGCGCTGGATGCCGCCACGCTGGCGGCCGCACTGAACAGCGATCGGCAGCAGGCGGTGGCCAGATACGGTGTCGGCTCGCCGCTGCCGGTGCTGCCGGTCAAACTGCAGGGCGTGGTGCAGCCGGGGCAAATGGGTGTCTTCCCGTTACAGGTCGCCGGTCTGCCAGCGGGCACGCAGTTGAGGTTGCAAACCGGCCCGGCGATCACCGGCACCGATCTGCGTGATGCCAGCGGCAAAATTCAGTTTGGTGATTTTACTAATCAGATCGAATACCAGAACGCCGGGGCGGCGATTAACCGCGCCATGAAAGCGGCGGTGCTGGAGAAACTGGACCGCGACGCGCTGCCGGGCAAAACCGTGCAGGTGGTTGGCGTGTTCCGTCTGCTCAGCCCGACCAACTGGCTGATTACGCCGGTGCGCGTGGAGGTGCAATGAAACCGTTCAATGTCAACCCGGCGCTGCTGAAAGGAGAAGTGATTCTGCAGGCGCGCAACGTCAGCAAAGTGTATGGCTCCACCCATGCGCTGAAAGGCGTCAATTTTGAAATCCGCCGCGGCGAAGTTACCACGCTGTTTGGTGAAAACGGCGCCGGTAAATCGACGCTGATGAAAATTCTTTCTGGCGTGATTACGCCAACATCCGGGGAAATTCTGTTAAACGGCGAAGCAAAGGTGTTCCGTTCGGCCACCGAGGCGCGCGACTGTGGTATCTCGATTATTCATCAGGAGCTGAATCTCGCGCCCAACATGAACGTGCGCGACAACATTTTTATGGGGCGCGAAATCATGCGGCCCGGCGGGGTGGATTACGCCGAAGAGGCGCGGCTGACCCGCCATCTGATGGCGGCGCTGGAGGAGGAGATTGATCCGCTGACGCCGGTGGAGAACCTGCGTCTCGGGCAGCAGCAGATTGTGGAGATCGCCCGCGCGCTGTCGGTGAATTCACAAATCCTGATCATGGATGAACCGACCTCGGCGCTCAGCGCGGCGGAAGTGGCGGTGCTGTTCCAGGTCATCCGCGATCTGACCAGTCAGGGCGTGGCGATTGTGTATATCTCACACCATCTGGAGGAAGCTCTGGAGATCACCGATCGCGCAGTGGTGCTGCGTGACGGCGTGATGACCGCCTACGCCCGGCGCGACGAGATCGACCTCGAGTGGATCGTGCGCAACATGGTGGGAGAGCACTTCGACCTCGGTTCACCGCCCGGCGGCTATGCCTTCGGCGGTGACGCGCTGACGGTGCAGGCGTTAACCGTGAAAAGCAAAACCGGCATCCGGCTGGTGGATCAGCTGTCGCTGACGGTGCAGGCCGGCGAGATTGTCTGCATTTATGGCCTGATGGGCGCGGGGCGCACCGAGCTGCTGGAGTGTCTCGCCGGACGGCTGAAGCAGAGCAGCGGGCACATCCTGCTGCAGGATACCGAGATCTCCGCGCTGTCGCTGTCGCAGCGCATCAAAATGGGACTGGCGCTGGTCCCGGAGGATCGTCAGCGCGACGGGCTGGTGCAGACCATGACGGTGGGCGAAAACCTGTCGCTGGCCAGCATCAGCGAGTTTGTGCGCGGGCTGGTGCTGTCAACGCGACGGGAGAAACTGCTGATTGATGACAGCATCCGTAACGTGACGGTCAAGACTGCCGGCGGTGAGGCGGCCATCGGTTCCCTTTCTGGCGGTAATCAGCAAAAAGTGGTGATCGGCAAAATGCTCGCCACCCGACCCAAAGTGATTCTGCTGGATGAACCGAGCCGCGGCATCGATATCGGTGCCAAAGCCGAAGTGTTTCGTCTGCTGGCGGAGAATGCCAGCAAAGGGCTGGCGGTGGTTTACACCACCTCGGAAGTGGGCGAGTGCCTGAGTATCGCGCACCGCATCGTGGTGATGAGCAAAGGGCGCATCTCGGCCATCTTCGACGCCAGCGTGAGTAAAGAACGCATTATGGCCGCTTCGGGCGAGTCTCTGGTGGCATGACATGAAAAACGGAGCAAACGGTATGACTGACAGAACCCAAACGCTGGATAGCGCACCGCGGGTGGCGAAACCGGCCAGCGGCAAGCGCCTCAACCTGGCGCGGCTGCTGCTGGAAGGGCGTGCCTTTATCGCGCTGCTGGTGATTATCGCCACTTTCTCCCTGCTATCGCCCAACTACTTTACCGGCGCGAACTTCCTCACCATGGCATCGCATGTGGCCATCTTCGGTTTGCCGGCGATCGGCATGCTGCTGGTGATCCTCAACGGCGGGATTGATTTGTCAGTCGGCTCGACGCTGGGACTGGCTGGGGTGATGGCCGGCTTTATGATGCAGGGCATCAACCTTGAAGCGCTGGGCGTGGTGCTCTATCTGCCGGTGTGGGCAGTGGCAATTCTGACGCTGGTGCTGGGTGCACTGGTAGGGCTGGTCAACGGCGTGCTGATTGCGATTTTTCGCGTCCCGGCGTTTGTCGCCACGCTCGGCACCATGTATGTGGCGCGCGGTATCGCGCTGCTGATCACCAACGGTCTGACCTACAACAAACTCTCCGGCAGCGAAGCGCTGGGCAATACAGGTTTCGACTGGCTCGGTTTTAACCGCCTGTTCAACATCCCGGTCGGCGTGCTGGTGCTCGGCGCAGTGGCGCTGGCCTGCGGTTTCCTGCTGAGTCGCTCGGCGTTTGGCCGCTGGCTGTATGCCTCAGGCGGTAACGAGCGCGCCGCCGATCTCTCCGGCGTGCCGGTGAAACGCATCAAAATCAGCGTCTACGTGCTGTCGGGTATCTGTGCGGCGATGGCCGGGCTGGTGCTCTCTTCGCAGCTGACCTCCGCCGGTCCGACCGCGGGCACCACCTACGAGCTGACCGCCATTGCTGCGGTGGTGATTGGCGGTGCGGCGCTGACCGGAGGACGCGGTAACGTGCGCGGCACGCTGCTCGGCGCGTTCGTGATTGGCTTTCTCTCTGATGGCTTGGTGATTATCGGCGTTTCTGCCTACTGGCAGACGGTTTTCACTGGCGCCGTGATTGTACTGGCGGTATTGCTCAACACCCTGCAATACGGCCGGCGCGGTCGCTAACCCTGTGCGCGCTGGCAGGCTGGCGCGCGAGTAACCGTAAAACAAACCTGTACCCTAATAATAACGGAGCACCTATGTTCACTAAACGTCTGTTTATCGCCGCCGCCGCGATGGCCATCTCCACCTTTGCCTTACCCAGCTGGGCCAACAACGGCCTGATGACCATCATCGTCAACGATCCCTCCAACCCTTACTGGCTGACTGAGGGCCAGGTCGCGCAGAAGGCGGCGGAGAAGCTGGGCTACAGTGCCAAAGTCAGCGCGCACAAAGGGGATACCAACACCGAAAGCCAGCTGATTGATACGGCGATCACCAATAAATCGAAGGCGATCATTCTCGATCCGGCTAACGCCGACGGCTCGATTGGCTCGGTAAAGAAAGCCATCGCCGCCAATATTCCGGTGTTCGTGATCAATGCCGAACTGAACCAGAGCGGGCTGGCTAAAGCGCAGCTGGTGTCGAATAACGCGCAGGGCGCGGCAGTAGGCGCGATGGAGTGGGTGAAGCAGGTGGGTGACAGCGCCAGCTATGTCGAGCTGGTGGGACCGCCGTCGGATAACAACGCCGCCACGCGCGCCAACGGTTTCGATACCGTGCTGTCTCAGTACCCGACGCTGAAGAAAGTCGGCCAGGAAGTGGCGAACTGGGATCGCACCCAGGGCTTTAACAAAATGCAGTCGCTGCTGCAGGCTAATCCGAACATCAAAGGGGTGATCAGCGGTAACGATGAGATGGCGCTGGGTGCTATCGCCGCCCTGAAGGAAGCCGGCAAACTCAGTCAGGTGAAAGTGGGTGGGTTTGACGGTTCACCGGATGCGGTCGACGCGGTTAAAGCCGGTACGCTGGCCTATACCGTGATGCAGCCGGTAGCGCAGTTTGCGCAGAAGGCGGTAGAGCAGGCGGACACCTTCCTCAAAACCGGCAAAACCGGGGTAGCACAGGAGAAGCAGCTGTTTGACTGTATCCTGATCACCAAAGACAACGCCGGTGATTTCGTTTCGCCGTTTGTCCTGAAGCAGTAAGTCAGATTACCGATGGCGGCATTCTGGCCGTCATCGGTTGCCTGCTGCGCGCCTGATTTGCAAAAGAAACGTTTACGCGCTGTAATCAAAGCCGAAACTGCATTTCCGCTTCACTTTCCGGACGAAACATGGCGCATAACCCGCAAGAGACCTCCGCTGGTCACTTCCTGAATGAAACCTTACCGGGCGACAGCCGTCAGGCGCGTCAGCTGGCACGACGCCAGCTCATAGCCGAAGCCGTGATGGCCGAAGGCGCGGTGCGTATCGAAGATATTACTGAGCGCTTCGGGATCAGCCTGATGACCGCCCATCGCGATATTGATGAGATGGTTGAGCGCGGGCTGCTGCATAAATCACGCGGCGTGGTCTCTGCCACACCAACCAGCCTGGTGGAATCCAGCGATCTCTATCGTGCCACGCGCCAGCTGGAAGAGAAACAGGCGATTGCCGAAGTGGCCGCTGGCTACCTTGAACCCGGCCAGGCGCTGTTTCTTGATGATTCCACCACCGTGCTGCAGATGGCGCGGCTGCTGCCGGCCAAAGCGCCGCTCACGGTGATCACCAACTCGCTGACGTTAATGAATGAATTACGTAACGGACGCGATATCACTTTGATGGGGCTCGGCGGCCAGTTTCATCACTGGTGTAACGCCTTTATGGGGCGCATGACGCGTGACGAAATCGCCAGCCTGCGCGCCGATGTGTTTTTTGTCAGCATGTCGGCGATTATCGATGATGCGGTGTTTCATCAGTCGGCCGAGACGGTGGAGACTAAGCGCGCGATGTTCGAGGCGGCGCAGAAGCGCATCCTGATGATGGATAACACCAAGTTTGAGCGGCGCGCGCTGCATCGCTTTGCCCACCTGAGCGAGTTTGATGTGGTGATCGTCAATCAGGGCACGCCGGTGCCGGTGCTACGTCGCCTGCAGGAGCTGGGGGTGAATGTGGTGGTGGCACCGATGAAAACCGGGCAGGGACGCACAGAGGCGTAATGCCCGGTTTGCGCCTTAGCCAAGGCCGATGAAGAAGCCGGCGATGGTGGCGCTCATCAGATTGGAGAGCGTTGCGGCGATCAGCGCGCGCAGGCCCAGCCGCGCGATTTCCGGGGTGCGCTCTGGTGCGACGGCAGAAAAGGCGCCGACCACCACGCCAATCGAACCAAAGTTAGCAAAGCCGCACAGGGCGAACGAGACGATGGCGATGGTTTTGCCGTCGAGCGCGCCCGTCTGATGCAGATAAGGTGAAAAGCTGATGTAGGCAACAAACTCGTTCACCACCAGTTTCTGACCTATCAGACTGCCCGCCAGCGCCGCATCGTGCCACGCCACGCCCATCAGCCACGCCAGCGGGGCCAGCGCGAAGCCGAGTATTCCCTGCAGGCTGATGTCGCCGTGACCAAACCAGCCGCCGATGCCGCCAAGTATGCCGTTGAGCATCGCGATGATACCGACAAACGCCATCACCACCGTCGCCAGACCGGCGGCTATTTTCATCCCGGTAATCGCTCCGCTGGCGGCGGCTTCAATCAGGCTGCGTGCCGGCGTGTCGCTAAACGACAGGTTGGTAAAAGTCACCTGCGATGCTTCCGTTGCCGGACTGAGCAGCCGGGCGAACAGAATGCCGCCAGGAATGGCCATCAGCGAGGCGGCCAGCAGATATTCAATCGGTACCCCCAGCCCGGCATAGCCGAGCATAGTGGAACCGGCTATTGAAGCCATGCCGCTGCAGATGGCGGTGAACAGTTCGTTGCGATTGAGACGGTTGACGAAGGGTTTGACGATGGCCGGGATCTCATTCTGCCCGAGGAAAATGGTGGTGACCGCCACGAAGGATTCGATCTTACTGATGTTGAGCGCGCGCTGAAAGATGCCGCCCAGCAGCCGAATGATGGCGCCCATCACGCCAATATAGTAGAGCACGCTAACCAGCGCGGTGATAAAGATGATGGCCGGCAGAACGTGAAAAGCGAATACAAAGCCGGCGCCGTTAAACACCTTGTCCATTTGCGGTCCGGCCAGCGCGCCAAACAGAAACGCGCTGCCCGCATCACTGTAAGCCAGCGCCTGATGCACGCCGCTGGCGACTTTTTCCGCCAGCCATTTGCCCGGCGGCAAATAGAGGATCGCGCCGCCGAGGGCAATCTGAATCAGTAACGCGGCACCGGTGGTGCGCAGACTGATGTGCTTTTTATTTACTGACAGCAGAAACGCGATCGCCAGTAATACCACCATACCCAGAACACTTCTCATTATATCCATCATGATATTTCCTGATGTCAGCCTGGTGAGGTTGCATAGCGGTATGGGCGACCACTTTCTGCCCATATTGTGGGGTTAAATGATTAGCGGTACCTGCGCACGCAGTCTTCGACTAAATCCCAGAACCATGCGGTATCCAGCGTGATGCCCACTTTGGTGTTTGCCGGTTTCCCCAGCACGCCCAGCGCATCACACACCGTGCGGCCATAGCAGGGACCGCTGTTGACATCGATTTCGACAAACATCGGCTGAACGTTGAAGGCATCCGGATTGATTAGATAGGCGACGCAGGTCGCATCGTGCACCGGACCACCCGCCAGACCGTAATTGTCGTGCTGGGTTTTCAGCGTAAAATTCATCATATCGCTGAACAGCTTGCCGGCAGGGCCGCCAGCCTTTTCCATGCGGGTAATGATGTCCGGCGTGCACACCGTCTGGTGCGTTAAGTCGAGGCCCATCATCACCAGCGGGGCGCCGGCGGTAAATACCACGCGCGCGGCTTCCGGGTCGGCAAAAATATTAAACTCCGCCGACGGGGTAAAATTACCGGTGCCGTAAGCGCCGCCCATCAGCACAATTTCACGGATTTTAGGAATGATTTTCGGCTGCATGCGCATCGCTACTGCAATATTAGTGAGCGGGCCGACCGGCACCAGCGTGATATCCCCGTCGCTGTTCATCAGCGTATCGATAATAAAGTTCACCGCGTGCTTTGTTTCCGCCTTACGCGTCAGCGGGCCGAACACCGGGCCGTCAAGACCGGTTTCGCCGTGAATATTATCGGCGACGATCTGCTGGCGCATAATCGGCTGCGGCATGCCGGCATAAACTGGCGTGTCAATATTCAGCATCTGGCAAACGTTCAGGCCGTTGACCAGCGTTTTGTCCAGAATTTGATTGCCTGCCACGATACTGATACCGAGCAGTTCAATCGAAGGATGTTTCGCGGCCAGCATGATGGCGATGGCATCATCATGACCGGGATCACAGTCCAGAATAATTTTACGTGCTGTCATGGTTTACTCCTCAGCCTCTTTATTTATCACCTTAATTTCATTGCAGAAATTTTCCGGTGCGGTAGGGTAGAGGCCTTCACCTTAGCAGCGGCGTGACACGCCAGCGTATGAGAAATCTCATAGTGGACATCGAATGATGAAAGAAATAAATAATGACGCGCTGAAGCAACAGTTAATAATGGCGTCCGGCTATTGCGATAAATTTTCAGCCGATGTGATCCCGCACACACATTTATTTCATATTCTTGCCGGGGACTATATTGTGCGTGAGGGGGCTCTGCCGTCGTATATGTTTTATCTGGCGCGCGGTCGCACCAAACTGTATGTCACGCTGGCCAATGGCCGTATTTCGCTGGTGGATTTCTTTAATGCGCCCTGTTTTATTGGCGAGATTGAAGTGCTGGATGAAACGCATGCTTCACGCGCGGTACAAGCGATTGAAGCCTGCTGGTGCCTGGCGCTGCCGGTGAAAACCTGCCGCACGCTATTGTTAAATGATGCACAGTTCCTGCGCCACGCCTGCCTTGGCCTGGTGAAAAAGAATTTCCGCAATATTGTCACCTCAACACGCAATCAGGCGTTTCCGCTGGTTAACCGGCTGGCGGCCTTTATCCTGCTGACCCAGCATGATGGTGTATATAAAGAAAAGCATACGCAGGTAGCGGAGTACCTTGGCGTGACTTATCGCCACCTGCTGTATGTGTTTGCGCAGTTCAGCGCAGAAGGGGTGCTGCGTAAGCAGCAGGGGGGTTATGCGATCGGTAACCGCGCGGCGCTGACGGCCTTAGCCGAAGAGATGGAACCCGGCGCAGCGCTGCCGGGTCACTGAGGTTTATGCGCCCTGGCGGGTGGCCGCCAGCACGATTTCCCGCACGCAGACCGACTGCGGCTGCGAATAGGCGTAATCGATGGCGCTGGCCACATCGTCTGCGCTGAGCACCTTGCCGCCCATTTCGGCTTTCCACGCGTGATAACTGTCCTTAATTGCTTCGCTGGTGGTGTGGCTCAACAGTTCAGTTTCAACAGCGCCGGGTGCGATGACGATCACGCGTACATTGTGCGGCGACAGCTCTTCGCGCAGGTTCTCTGACATGCCATGCACAGCGAATTTAGTGCCAACATACACTGCATGATTAGGAAACGTCTTCCGTCCGGCCACTGAGCTGATGTTAATGATCGTGCCCCTTTTACGGTCAATCATGCCTGCGGTGACCGCCTGCACGCCATTGAGCAGGCCTTTCACGTTGACGTCGAACATCTTATCCCATTCGCCGGCATCCTGTTGTTCAATCGCGCCGAGCAGCATCACGCCCGCATTGTTAATCAGCGCATCGACCGGGCCAAACTGCTGCTCAGCATCCTGCACTGCGGTGGTCAATGCGTGGCGATCGGTCACATCAACCGCGCGGCACAGGGTATTGGGCAGGTTCAGTGCCGTCATACGATCGATACGGCGAGCCAGCAGCAGCAGGGCATGTCCACGCGCCGAAAGCAGCTTTGCCGTGGCAAGACCGATACCGGAGCTGGCACCGGTGATGACGATTAAAGGTTTAACATTCTGCGTCATAATGACTTCCTCATAGATAAAATTAATGGCGAAGCTGAGGTGTGCACTTTAAATCGCGCAGAAATTGGTGAAAAATGGTTTATTTCTTTCGCCGATATAATGATTTTCTATGGATAAGCGACAGCTAAAAGCTTTTATCTGCGTGTTTGAGGAGCGCAACATCACGCGCGCCGCACAGTTACTCAATCTGACGCAGCCCGCGCTCTCGGCCACGATCAAACTGCTGGAAGAGGAGCTGGCCACCACGCTTTTTATCCGCAGGCCGCGCGGCGTGGAGGTCACGGAGGACGCTCGCGTCCTGTATCCGCAGGCGCGCAAGATGCTCAGCGATATGCAGGCGCTGGTGACACGCTTTCGGCAGCCGTCGGATTGCCTGCCGCTGAAGATTGGCGTTGAAGGGGATGTCGCCCCCGCCCAGCTGGCGCAACTGCTGACGGCCATCCGGCAACATTTTCCCACGGTGCTGCTTAGCGTCGAGCCCGGCTGCGTGGGCGATATCCGGCTGGCGTGTGAAAGCCTGCGCTGCGAAGATGAGCTGTTTATGCCGCTATTTGAAGAGCACTACGTGCTGGCGTATCCCGCCAGTCACGCGCTAAGTCAGCTGGAAACGCTGACCCATGAACAGTTACATCCGCTGCCGTGGGTGATGGTGCCGACTGATGAGTCGCATCAGCGGCTGCTGCCGTTTTACGGTGCGGGTGCGGCCGCGGCCAACGCCGGCAGCTACGCGCTGGCGCTGGATCTGGCGGAAGCCGGCTTTGGCGTCACCATTGCGCCGGCGCCGCTGGTTGCCGCGCGGCATCGCCTGGCCTGGCGCGCTTTACCCGGTCAGCCGCTGATGCGGCGTGTCGGCATTTGCTATGCGGTTCAGGCGCAGGCCAATCCGGCGGTAGAACGGCTGCTGGCGCACTTCAGCCACGGCGCGCCTTTGCGTACTTCGTGATAGATCCGGTGCGCTGCAGGGCGCACCGGATCAAAGCGGATTAGCGCGGGTTCATCATGTCAAATATGGCGTCAAAATTGCCGTCGCGTTCGGCCCAGCGCCGCGCATGGTCACGCTCCAGCAGCAGTTCGCCGCGCGCGACCGGGCCATTTTCCAGCATCTGCAGAATCTGCGCGATATAGTCTTCCAGCGGCATGGCACGGGGATCGCTGAGCTGGTGATCACCGGTCAGCGCCGTCTGTAGATATGGCGGCAGCATTTCCAGCACCTCAACCGGGGTATTACGCAGCTGATGACGCAGCGAAACCAGCCAGGAATGCAGAAAGGCTTTGCTGGCGCAGTAGGTGGGAAAACTGGCCAGCGGCATGAAGGCCAGCGCGGAACTGGTTGCCATCAGCGTGGCCTGCGGCTGACGGCGCAGCAGCGGCAAAAACGCGGCGGTGACGCGAATCACACCGAGGATGTTGGTCATCACGATTTGCTCAGCAATATCACTGGTCCATTCGTCTGTCGTCACCGTTTCCGGCTGCGAGATACCGGCGTTGGCGATCAGCACGTTGATATGCGGGAACTGCGCGTGAATCGCCGCAGAACAGCGGGCGAGGGCGGTGGTGTCATTAACGTCCAGAGCAAAGCCGGTAATGGCCGGGCGCTGGGCGGTGATCTCATCGAGCAGCGCCTGACGTCTGCCGGTGATAATGACGCGGTTACCGCGATCGTGAAAAACCTCGGCCATGCGGCGGCCAATACCGCTGGTTGCGCCGGTGATGAGCAGGGTGTTGTTGGTCAGTTTCATAGTGTGCCTTGTCAGTCAGAGAATGAAAGGCCACGTGCAGTGATGCACTGCTAGCGATCCCGTGAAACAGGATGCGTAGAAAGCGTGAACGATGCCGTGGCGCTGTTCCGGTTTTCCTCTGCGCAGAGGCCCATTCCGGTTCAGGGCGCGTTGGATGACGGTAACGCCTACGGCAAGTCAGAAGTGAGATGCGCGCTTACTATATAGCGAGCCGGGGAGGGATGTCTATCCTGTCGTCCTGTTCCTGCAGACTGTGGCGTTTCGTTTTCTGACCATGATCAGTTATGCTGATTTGTATTAAAAATCATAAAGGAATTATAAAGTGCGCACCCGCGATTCGGCTCGTTTGCTTATTATAAATCCCCTTAATCAGGTTTTATTATTCTGGTTTAAGCATAAAAATAATGCCCTGTCAGGCAGAGAATACTGGGCTACACCCGGTGGAGGCGTTGAACCGGGAGAGACTTTTGAACAGGCAGCTATCAGAGAGCTCAGAGAAGAAACAGGCTTTTATGTCGATGATGTGGGGCAGCCGTTAACTGAGCGCAGTTTTGAAATGACGCTTCCCAGCGGTGAGGTGGTTTTGGCAAATGAACGATTTTATTTAATTAAAGTTGGAGATGAAGATATCTGTACCAGTGGTTGGACTGAAAATGAAAAGTCAGTCATTGATAGTTATCACTGGTGGGATCTTACTGAGCTGCGAAACACTCGCGACGTCGTTTATCCAATAAATATTGCTGATCTCTGAACATTGCCGGATTAATTACGCGACGTGTCATAGCGTTGAGCGTATGAATCTATCATTGCCGCTTTCAAATGGAATCTTATTGCAGGTGATCAGAGTATGTTCAGTGGAGCCGACACAAGCTTAGGAAAGCAAAGTTTGAAGCATGGACTCTGGGTTGA
>NZ_JASEWO010000018.1:0-40317 GCF_030024295.1 Pantoea sp. Pa-EAmG | reverse complement strand
AAAATTAATCCGGAGTCTTTATGAAAAAACATCTTATCGCCTGTTCTCTGCTTGCCCTGTTTGCCGCCGCTGGCGCGCAGGCCGCTGACAAAATACGCATGGGCATCGTGGTAAAAATTGGCGGTATTCCGTGGTTCAACGCCATGGAAGCGGGCATCAAAAGTGAAGCAGCAAAACGCGGCATCGACGCGTGGATGGTCGGGCCAACCGCCGCTGACCCGGCGCTGCAGGTGCGCGCCATTGAAGATTTGATTGCGCAGAAGGTCGATATCATCGGCGTGGTGCCAAACGACCCGAAAGTGCTTGAGCCGGTGCTGAAGCGCGCGCGTGAAGCCGGGATCATGGTGATTACCCACGAATCGCCCGGCCAGAAAGACGCCAACTGGGATTTCGAGCTGGTCGATGCACCGACCCACGGCATCAACCATATGAAAGCGCTGGCGAAATGCATGCATGAAGAAGGCAAATACGCCATGTATGTTGGCAGCCTGACGGTGCCACTGCATCAGGAGTGGACCGACGCCGCGCTCAACTACCAGAAACAGCACTATCCGAAGATGCAACTGGTGACCGACAAGTTCGGCGTCGGCGAATCGCTGGATGACTCCATCCGCACCACCAACGAGCTGATGTCTAAATACCCGGATCTGAAAGGCATTATGGCCTTTGGTTCTCAGGGACCGATTGGCGCCGGCCGCGCGGTCATGAACCGCAACAAGATCGATCAGGTGTGCGTCATCGGTGCCTTCAGCCCGGGCCAGGGCGCGTCGCTGGTACAGCGCGGTGCTATCAAGGGCGGCTATATCTGGAATCCGCAGACCGCCGGTGAAGTATTTGTGCGTATCGCCGACATGATGGAGAAGAAAGAGCCAATCACCGACGGCATGACCATTGAAGGGCTGGGCAAAGTGAAGGTGGATGAGGCGACGCACACCATTCTCGGTAACAACACCGAAAGTCTCGATAAAGAGAACCTGCCAAAACTGGTGAAAATGGGGCTGTAACATGCAAGAGGTCACTCCACAGACGCTGATTGCGCTCGACAACCTGTCGAAAACATTTGGTGGCAACCGCGCACTGAGCGATATCTCGCTAAGCCTGTTGGCTGGCGAAGTGCACTGTCTCGCTGGCACCAACGGCTGTGGCAAGAGCACCTTAATCAAAGTCATTTCCGGGGTACACGCCCCGGACAGTGGCAGCCGTATTACGCTGGGTGATGGCCCAAGCTTCCCGCGTCTGACGACTCGTCAGGCGCGTGACTTCGGCATCCAGGTGATTTATCAGGATCTGTCGCTGTTCCCGAATCTCAGCGTGGCCGAGAACATCGCCTTTGAGCATAACCTCAATGGCCTGCTCGGCTGGCATCGCAAAGCGAAGCTGCGCGAGACCGCTGCGCGCATTATTGAAGAACTCAAGTTTGACCTCGATCTGGATGAGAAAGTCTCGGCGCTGTCGATTGCGGCCCGCCAGCAGGTGGCGATATGCCGAGCACTGGTCGCCGATGCGCGTCTGGTGATTATGGATGAGCCAACGGCTTCTCTCACCCGTACCGAAGTGAATCAGTTGCTGCGCACCGTGCGTTATCTGAAAGACAAAAACATCTGCGTGGTGTTTGTTAGCCACCGTCTGGATGAAGTGTTAGAAATTTCCGACCGCGTGACGGTGATCCGCGACGGGCGCAAAATGGGCTGCTGGCCAGCCAAAGAGATGACGCCACACCATCTCACCGAGCTGATGACCGGTCTGAAACTCGACTATCAGCTGAAAGCGCCAACCCGCAATGCCGACCGTGCCATTCTTGAAGTGGATAACCTGACACGTGCCGGACAGTATCACGACGTCAATTTCAAACTCTATCAAGGCGAAGTTCTGGGCCTGTGTGGCCTGCTTGGCTCCGGCCGCACCGAACTGGCACTCTCACTGTTTGGCATGACCAAACCGGACAGCGGCAAAATCTGGCTCGATAGCAAGCCGGTGCGCTTCCGTGGTCATGAAGATGCCATCAAAGCGGGCATCGGTTATGTCTCCGAAGACCGCTTGACGCTGGGCTTGGTCCAGCAGCAGTCGGTGGCCGACAACATGGTGCTGCCGATCCTCGATAAGCTGCAAAACCGTTTCCACCTGATCGATGAATACCGCAAGAACAAGCTGATCCTGCAGTGGATTCAGCAGCTCGGCGTGCGCGTGGCCGATCCTAACCTGGCGATCTCCACCCTGTCCGGCGGCAACCAGCAAAAAATCGTGCTGGCGAAATGGGTGCTGACCCAGCCGCGCATTCTGATCCTCGACTCGCCGACCGTCGGCGTGGATGTCGGCGCCAAGGCCAGCATCTATCAGCTGATCCACGAGCTGGCGAAAGAGGGACTGTCGATCATCCTGATTTCCGACGAAGTGCCGGAGGTCTGGTACAACTGCGACCGCATCCTGCACTTCCGCGACGGCACCATCCATGCCGAATACCAACCCGATACCGTGGCGCAGGAACAGCTGGCGGAGGTGATTAATGCCTGATTTCTCTCGTTTACGTCCGCACTCCAGCCAGGGCTGGCTCGCCTGGGTGCTGCTGGCTTTCATGGTGTTCTTCTCGCTGGCCAGCGATCAGTTCCTGACGGTGCAGAACCTGCTGGATCTGGCGGAAAGCTACGCCGTTACCGGCATTTTCGCCCTCGGCCTGTTTGTGGTGCTGGTGACCGGCGGTATCGATATCTCCTTCGCCGCCGTGGCGTCGGTGGTGCAATACCTGATCGCCTCGCTGTTTGTGCAGTTCCAGTTTGATAACGCGCTGCTCAGCATTCTGCTGGCTATCGTCTGCGGCACGCTGTTTGGCGTGATCAACGCCCTGCTGATCACCTCGCTGCGTGTGGTGTCGATCATCATCACCATCAGTATGCAGTCGCTGCTGTTTGGTCTGCTGATGTGGGTTACCGGCGGCAAAAGCCTCTACTCACTGCCGGACTGGTGGATCACCCTGCGCAGCGTGCTGCCGTTTAGCGTACAGGGCAACAGTTTTCAGATTGGCTTACCGCTGGCGATCATGCTGGTGATTGCCGCCCTCACCGCGCTGCTGCTCAACAAAACCAATCTGGGCCGTCAGCTGTATGCGGTGGGCGGCGATGCGGAATCGGCGCGGCGCATTGGCATCCGCGTGGGATTGATTCACGTGTTTGCCTACGGCTGGCTCGGGGCGATGGCGGCGATTGGCGGGCTGGTGCAGGTGTACCGCATGGGTGAAGTAGTGCCGAACGCGCTGGTCGGCGGTGAGCTGGATGTGCTGGCTGCGACGGTGCTGGGCGGTGCCAGCCTGATGGGCGGCAAAGGCACGGTCAGCGGCACGCTGATGGGCGTATTCCTGATCGCCATCCTGAAAAACGGCCTCAATCTGATCGGCGTCTCCAACTACTTCATGAACATTGTGGTCGGCGGCACGATTATGGTGGCGATTGCCGTCACCCACTACAAAAAACGTAAAGAAACCGACGTCAGTTTCGTCTGACGGGAGGAGCCATCATCATGAAATCTCTCTCTGCGCTGCGGCCGGACGGCACCAACATCGGCCTGATGCTGTTGATTGCGCTGGCGCTGGCCACCTTCAGCGTCATGCTGCCGGGCCGCTTTCTCACTGACTCGACCTTTATGAGCATGGCGTTTCAGCTGCCGGAGCTCGGCCTGTTAACGCTGGCGATGTTTATCGCCATCCTCAGCGGCGGCCTGAATCTCGCCATCATCGCCACCGCCAACCTGACGGCGCTGTTCATCGCCTGGACCCTGATGAGCGCCCTGCCCGCGGATGCCGGTACCGGTCAGCAGCTGCTGTGGCTGTTTATCGCCATCGTCGGCGCGATGGTGATTGCCGCCGTGATTGGCGTGATCACCGGCGTGATGGTAACGCGCATCGGCGCACACCCGATTCTGGTGACGCTGGCCACCATGATGACGCTGAACGGCATCGGCATCTGGCTGACCAAAGGTGCGGCGGTGAGCGGTATGCCGCCAGTGGTGCAGTCGCTCGGCTCAGACACGCTGCTGGGTATGCCGCTGCCGCTGTGGGTATTCCTGGTTGCCGCCGCGCTGCTGGCGCTGTTCCTCGGCAAAACCCGCGCCGGCAAATGCATCTACATGGGCGGCAGCAACATCAACGCCACCTGGTTCAGCGGCATCAATACCCACCGCATGGTGATGCTGGTGTACGTCATCTCCAGCCTGCTGTGCGTGCTGGCCGGCCTGATCATGATGGCGCGCTTTAACTCGGCGCGCATGGGTTACGGCGATGCCTACCTGCTGCTGACCGTGCTGGCCATCATTCTCGGCGGCACCGATCCCAACGGCGGTTTTGGCCGCGTGACCGGCGTAGTGCTGGCGCTGATTGCGCTGCAGGTGCTCTCCACCGGCTTCAACCTGATGAACATCAGCCAGCACGTCAGTCTGGCGATGTGGGGTGCCGTGCTGGTGGTGGTGCTGGCCTTCAAACAACTCAAAGCGCGCTTTAACGATCACCGTGCCGTCAGGCTCAGCAAACTGGCCGCGGCGCTTAATCCTCTGACCGAAAAAAAGGAAGTATGATGCGTATTCAAGTCTCCCCGTCGTTGATGTGTATGAATCTGATGGAGATCAAGCACCAGCTGGCCGTGCTGGACTCCCGCGCTGACTTCCTGCACATCGACATCATGGACGGTCACTACGTTAAAAACATCACCCTGTCGCCGTTCTTTATTGAGCAGATCCGCCCGCATACCAAAGTGGCGATCGATGTGCATCTGATGGTGGAAGAGCCGACCGACTTTATTGAAGCGGTGGCCAACGCCGGCGCAGATTACATTTGTCCGCACGCTGAAACTATCAATCGTGATGCGTTCCGCGTGATTAACCTGATTCGCAGCTACGGCAAAAAAGTGGGCGTGGTGCTCAACCCGGCCACGCCGGTCTCCTTTATCCATCATTACATTCATCTGCTGGATAAAATCACCGTGATGACGGTGGACCCGGGCTATGCCGGTCAGCCGTTTATTCCGGAGATGGTGCAGAAGGTGCAGGAGCTGAAGGCGCTGAAACAGGCGCACGGCCACCGCTACCTGATTGAGATCGACGGTTCCTGTAATACGCGCACCTACAACACGCTGGTCGGTGCCGGTGCCGAAGTGCTGATTGTCGGCACCTCCGGCCTGTTTAACATTCACGAAGACCTTGCCACCGCGTGGAACATGATGCGTGAGAGCATTGATGAAGCGCAGGGCCTGGCGCAGGTGTCGGCATGACAACACGCTGGCTCGGTATCGACATTGGCGGCACCGGCACCCGTCTGCAGTTGATGGAGGCGGGCCGCGTCTGGAGCAGCTTTCGTAAAGTGCCCACCGCCAGCTGGGCGCAGCAGCCCGATGCGCTGGCCGCACTGGGGCAGCTGATTGCGGAAACGCTGGAGCAGCAGCCGGTCAGCGGTGTGATGCTCGGCCTGCCGGGCATTCTCAGCCGCGATCGCCAGCAGGTAATTTCACTGCCGTTCATTCAGGCGCTCGATCACCAGCCGGTAGCGGCGCTGCTGAGTGAACGACTGGGCGTGCCGGTGGCGATGGATAAAGACGTTAACCATCTGATGCTGTGGGATTTAATGCAGCTGGAGCAGCTGCCGGAAAATGCGGCAGGTCTGTATCCTGGCACCGGCATGGGCAACAGCCTGTGGATCAACGGCCGCTTCTACCATGGTCAGCATGGCGGAGCCGGTGAACTCGGCCACGTGCCGGTGGCCGGTAACGCGCTGCCCTGCCCGTGCGGCAACCACGGCTGCGCGGAAACCGTGACCTCCGGCCACTGGTTAAGCCACTGGGCGCAGGCCAATGCGGCGCAAACGCCGATGTCGGCGCTGTTTACCCATCACGGTTCTGACCCGGCGCTGCAGGCGTTTGTGCAGCGTCTGGCGCAGCTGATCGCCACCGAGATGAACATTCTCGATCCGGAGTACCTGATTCTGGGCGGCGGCGTGCTGGCGATGGCAGATTTCCCGCTGGCGCAGCTGCGCAGCCAGATTCAGCAGCATTTACGGCCGCCGGCCACGCGGGATGGTTTGAAAATCATCTTCAGTCAATCCACCGATCACACCGGCTGTCGCGGCGCCTGCCTCGCCGCAGAACGGCTGTTCAGGAGCGCGCAATGAAAGGAAAAGTGTGTGTGTTTGGCTCGTTCAACCTCGACGTGGTGGCGGTGATGAACCGTTTCCCCCTGCCGGGCGAATCGCTCACGGCGCACAACAGCATGATGGGGCCAGGCGGCAAAGGGGCCAACCAGGCCACCGCCGCGCTGCGCGCCGGGGCGCGCGTGCACTATATCGGCAAGGTGGGTAATGACGATTTTGGCACGTTTGCCCGTCGCCATCTGGAGAAGACCGGTTTCGACGCCATTACGCTGTTCACCTGTAAAGAGAAGCCCACCGGCAACGCGCTGATTTACGTGGCGGGCGATGATGCCGAGAACATGATTTCGGTCTATCCCGGCGCAAATACCACCGTGACCGCGGCCGAAGTGGCGCGCTGTCAGCCCACCGTGGCTGCCGCCGATATTCTGCTGGTGCAGCTGGAGAACAACCTCAGCGCCATTCAGCGCATGATCGACAACGCGCGTGCCGGCGGCACGTTTGTCATTCTGAATCCGGCACCGTGGCAGAAAGTCAGCGATGCGCTGCTGGCTAAGGTGGATCTTTTAACGCCCAACAGCACCGAAGCGATGCAGCTGAGCGGGATAAAAGTGACCGATTTTGCCAGCGCGCAGCGCGCCGCCGAAGTGCTGCACCGCAAGGGGGCGCGTCAGGTGATTATTACGCTTGGCACCGCGGGCGCACTGCTTTCCAGCGCGGAGCAGCAGTTGCGTATTCCGCTGTTTCCTGCCCAGCCGCTCGACACCACCGGCGCCGGCGATGCCTTCAACGGCGCGCTGGCGGCGCGCCTGGCGTCCGGCGATGCGTTACCGCAGGCGGCGCTGTTTGCAGCGGCGTTTGCCTCGCTGTGCGTCGAGCGTTCCGGCGCAGCCAACTCCATGCCCTCCTACGCCGAAGCGCTGGCGCGCATCCAGGCCCATCCGGAGTGTGAAGTGACGCCGTTAAATGCCCCGGAAATAACGCACATGGCGTAGTGGCGCAATGCATTGCGCCCCGACATCGGCAGAGTCGGCATTCGTGCCGGCCCTGTGAATTACCGCCGCGGTTATGCCTGCAACCAGCCCATCAGCTGCGCATAGTGCAGTAACATAATGGTTTTGCCGTCGCGAATGCGCCCCTCTTTCACCATCGCCAGCGCCTGAGGAAACGGCAGCTCGAGTACGGTGATCTCTTCATCTTCCACGCCGCCGCCGTCGTTAGCGCGCTGCGCATCGCTGTATTCAGCGGCGAAAAAGTGCAGCAATTCGGTCACGCCGCCCGGCGACATGTAGGCCTCAAACAGCTTTTCGACCTTACCAACCTGATAGCCGGTCTCTTCCACCGCTTCTTTACGGATGCAATCTTCCGGCGTGTCGTTATCCAGCAGTCCGGCGCAGGTTTCAATCAGCTCACCGCTGGCGTTGTCATTAACATAGGTCGCGATGCGGAACTGACGAATCAGCACCACGCTGTTTTTTTCACGGTTGTAGAGCAGGATGGTGGCGCCGTTGCCGCGATCGTAGACTTCACGTTTGTGACGTACCACGTCGCCGTTGCTGCGGGTGAGTTCGTAGGTGTAGTTGCGCAGAATGAAATAATTATCAGACAACAACTTATCTTTGATGATGTTGATCTTTAACGACATAGCCGCTCCACTGCGTAGCTGAGGGAGCCTGAGATAATAGGCCGAAGCCGCAGGGAAAACTATCTGAATTGTGGAGCAGGTTGTCTGCGATGGCGTAAGGCTGTCAGTTGAGCATTATGCCTTTTCAACCCTCATAGCACGTGTCGTAGCGGCGCAATTTATTGCGCATCCGGACAGCTGTGCAGTGATTAACTTAGCGCGATAAATCGCGCCGCTACGATGTGTGCAGGATGAAGGTGCAGAAATAAAATGCCGCTACGATGTGTGCAGGATGAGGGTGCAGAAATAAAATGCCGCACGAATCGTAGCGGCGCAATTTATTGCGCATCCGGGCAGCTGTGCAGTGATTAACTTAGCGCGATAAATCGCGCCGCTACGATGTTGTGTGGTTTGCGGCTGTATCAACCGGTCGGCACGAAAACCCTGATACCGCACCGGCAGGCGCGGCCAGGGTCGCGATTAGAAACCGTTTGGCTGGTCTTTCATATCCGGCAGATGGTGGGCAATGCCTTTGTGGCAGTCGATACAGGTCTGTCCGTCCTGCACCGCTTTGCTGTGCATTTTGGCGGCGACCGTTTTCTGCGCAGTGAAGTCCATATAATCGAAGTTATGGCAGTTACGACACTCCTGCGAATTGTTGTTCTTCATCCGGCGCCACTCGTTCTGCGCCAGCTCGATACGCGTCTCTTCAAACTTCTGCGGCGTATCAATCAGGCCGAAGATCTTGGCGTACACCTCTTTACTCGCCTGGATCTTACGAATCATCTTCGGCCCCCACTCGTGCGGCACGTGACAATCCGGACAGGTGGCGCGCACGCCGCTGCGGTTGTTGTAGTGCACCGTCTGCATATATTCCTGATAGACGTTGTTGCGCATTTCGTGACAGCCAATACAGAACTGCTCGCGGTTGGTCATCTCCATCGCGGTGTTAAAACCACCCCAGAAGATGATGCCGCCAGCAAAGCCAAGAATCAGCAGCGTGCCGAGCGCCAGACGGCTGGGGCGTCGCCACCAGCGCCAGATACGTAAAAGTTTCTGTTTCATCGCCACCTCACTGCCCAAAGCCGTCAGCCGGCTTAAAGGTGTTTTCCACCACCGGTTTGGCATCGGTCTGCGGCACGTGACACTGCAGGCAGAAGTAGCGACGCGGCGATACCGTGCTGCTCACCACGCCGTCGCGGTCGGTAAAGTGCGTCGGACTGACGCGCGGCGCGCCGGTGGTCAGATAGCTCTGGGTGCCGTGACACTGCAGGCAGCGGTTCACGTTCTTCGTCACCTGGTAGCCCTCCACGCTGTGCGGGATCACCGGCGGCTGATTAACATAGTTCAGCGGCTTGCGGCTCTGCTCTTTGGGCTGATGAATGGTGCCCTGCTGCGTTGCCGTCACTTCCGGTGACTGATTGAGATCGACGCCGTTATTAGCGTACACCACGCCGCCCAGCATCAGGGCGGCAACGGTTACAAGAGTGATAAAAGGTTTCATTGCATCCTGCCTCAGATTTTCACCAGCTTAACGGCGCATTTTTTGTAATCGGTCTGCTTCGACAGCGGATCGGTGGCGTCCAGCGTGATGTTGTTGGCCAGCACGCCGGCATCAAAGAACGGCATAAATACCAGCCCCTGCGGCGGCTGATTACGCCCGCGCGTTTCCACGGTGGCGAGGGTTTCGCCACGACGCGATACCACGCGCACCTTCTCACCGCGACGGAAACCGCGATCTTTGGCGTCCAGCGGATGGATATACAGCAGCGCCTGCGGCACCGCGCGGTGCAGTTCCGGCACGCGGCGCGTCATGGTGCCGGTGTGCCAGTGCTCCAGCACGCGACCGGTGCAGAACCACAGGTCGTATTCGGCATCCGGCGCTTCCGCTGGCGGCTCGTACGGCAGGGCAAAAATGGTGGCTTTGCCGTCCGGCTTACCGTAAAAACGTACCCCCTCACCGGCTTTCACGTAGCTGTCGAAACCTTCACGATAGCGCCAGCGCGTCTCTTTGCCGTCCACTACCGGCCAGCGCAGACCGCGCGCCTCGTGATAGGTATCGAACGGTGCGAGATCGTGACCGTGACCGCGGCCAAAGCTGGCATACTCCTCGAACAGGCCTTTCTGAATATAGAAGCCGAACTCACGCGCTTCATCGTTGAGGCGGTCGTCGGCCACTTCGCTCAGCGGGAACTGATTCACCTGGCCGTTGGCATACAGCACGTCGTACAGGGTTTTGCCTTTCAGCTCAGGCTGCTGAGCAATCAGCGCCTCTGGCCACACGTCCTCAACGCGGAAGCGTTTGGCAAAGGTCACCAGCTGCCACAGATCCGATTTCGCCTCGCCCGGCGCTTTCACCTGCTGATGCCAGAACTGGGTACGGCGCTCGGCGTTGCCATAGGCGCCCTCTTTCTCTACCCACATCGCCGTCGGCAGAATCAGGTCGGCAGACAGGGCGCTGATGGTCGGATACGGGTCGGATACCACGACAAAGTTGCGCGCATCGCGCCAGCCCGGCATGCGCTCCTGCGTCAGGTTCGGCCCGGCCTGCATGTTGTTGTTGCACATCACCCAGTAGGCATTCAGCTTGCCGTCTTTCAGCGCGCGATCCTGCGCCACGGCGTGCAGACCGACTTTGGCTGGCACCGTGCCCTGCGGCAGCTTCCACAGTTTTTCAGCTAAAGCGCGGTGTTTGTCATTGTTCACCACCATGTCGGCTGGCAGACGGTGCGCAAACGTGCCCACTTCACGCGCGGTGCCACAGGCCGATGGCTGGCCGGTGAGCGAGAACGGTCCGGTGCCCGGACGGGAAATCTTGCCGGTCAGCAGGTGGATGTTGTAGCACAGGTTGTTCGCCCACACGCCGCGCGTATGCTGGTTAAAGCCCATGGTCCAGTAAGAGACCACCTTGACGTTCGGATCGGCGTACAGCTCCGCCAGCGCGATCAGCTGATCCTGCTCTACGCCGCTCATGGCGCTGGCTTTTTCCACCGTGTATTCCGCGACAAATTTCGCATACTCATCGAAGCTGATCGGCGTCGACTCGCCGTTGTCCGGATTTTTCGCCGCCGCCTGCAGCGGATTGGTCGGGCGCAAACCGTAGCCGATATCCGTCACGCCTTTACGCAGCGTGACGTGATTCTGCAGGAAGGTTTTATCGACTTTATTGTTCTGAATGATGTAGTTAGCGATGAAGTTGAGGATCGCCAGATCGCTCTGCGGCGTGAAGACGATGGCGTTATCGGCCAGCTCGAAACTGCGGTGGCGATAGGTCGACAGCACCGCCACTTTGACGTTGTCATTGCTGAGACGACGCGCGGTCAGGCGTGACCAGAGAATCGGGTGCATCTCGGCCATGTTCGATCCCCACAGCACAAACGCATCGGCCTGCTCGATGTCATCGTAGCAGCCCATCGGTTCGTCCATACCGAAGGTACGCATAAAGCCCACCACCGCAGACGCCATGCAGTGGCGCGCGTTCGGATCGAGGTTGTTGGTGCGGAAGCCGGCTTTCATCAGCTTTGATGCGGCGTAACCTTCCCATACGGTCCACTGGCCGGAGCCAAACATGCCGACCGATTCCGGGCCGTTGGCTTTCAGCGCCGCCTTAAACTTCGCTTCCATGATGTCGAACGCCTGATCCCAGCTTACCGGGGTAAACTCGCCGTTCTTATCGAATTTGCCGTCGGTCATGCGCAGCAGCGGCTGGGTCAGACGATCTTTGCCGTACATGATCTTCGGCAGGAAGTAGCCTTTGATGCAGTTCAGACCGCGATTAACCTCCGCCTGCGGATCGCCCTGCGAGGCGACCACGCGGCCATTCTGCGTGCCGACCAGCACGCCACAGCCGGTGCCGCAAAACCGGCACGGCGCTTTTTCCCAGCGAATCGGCTCAGCCAGGCTGGTGGCCGCTTTGGTCACGGTCGGAATGGTGAGACCAGCAGCCGTTGCAGCAGCCGCCGCCGCATTGGCCTTCATAAAATCACGACGACTCAGGTTCATGATGCTTCCTTACAGGGTTCTTCAATTTCGTCTTGCTGGTGATAAACCAGCGATACCGCCAGCACATCCGGGATGTTGCGGGTGGCTTCAATGTTGCTCAGCAGCGTGGCGCTGTCGGCCGCGCCCAGCGTTAGCGCCAGCGTGCCGCGTGCGGCATCTTCCGCCGCGATGTCGCTGTCGGCAAAGTTCAGTAGCGCCTGCCGCACCGCCGCGATCGCGGTCGGACGTGCCTGAATCACCAGGCCACATACGTGCCAGCTGTCGTTATTCGTCATGATGCAGTCCTGTGGCTGAGACCGGACACGGCGCGATACAGGCGCCACAGCCGGTGCAGTGTTGCGGAAGGATTTCCGGCTGGCCGATGCCGTTGGGCATCAGGCGAAAACGGATCGCCTGCTGCTCACAACTCTCCTGGCAGCTGCGACAGTTAACGCCGAGAAAAGCGATACAGCGGCTGTCGATGCGGATGCGCCGGCTAAAAGGTTCAGTGTCGCGCGGCTGAAACAGCGGCTGCGGGCAGACATCGGCACAGGCGGCGCAAAAGGTGCATTCCCCCTGCAGAAAGTCGAGCTGCGGCGCTTCGCCAGCGGCGATGCGGATGATGCCGCTCTCGCAGGCTTGTACGCAGCGGGCGCAGCCGTCACAGCCGCTCTCTCCCCGCCACCACGGCAACGCGATACCGCCAGCAGGCATGACGCGCTGCCCGGTAAAGAGTTCACGTCGCGACAGCGCCATCGGCTCACCTCAATGCGGGGATGTAGAGATGGTGCGTAAAATAACCTGAGGTTATGAAGGGCTATATCACCCGAAAGGTGTAATTCCCGATGCGGGATCAAGAGAAGGATAATTGAAATAAAAACGGGGGCCGACTGGCCCCCGCAGGTGAGCATCGCTGCGATTAACGCGCGTTGTCTTCCGCCAGTTTAGGCGCCGCATCATCCTGATCGTCATGATGATGCTCGTGCTCTTTCATCGCTTCCGCCTGCACGCGCTTACGCACGCCAAACCAGCCGAGCACCAGCAGCACGGCAATCAGCGGAATTGAAGCAATGGTGTAAGTGCCGTTCGGGTAGTCAAACGCCATCAGCACCAGCACGCTCACCAGGAACAGCAGCGTCAGCCACGAGGTAACCGGCGCCCACGGCAGCTTAAAGCTGACATCTTCCGCTTTGCCCTCTTTGATGGCTTTGCGCAGACGCATCTGGCACACCACGATGAACGCCCACGAGGAGATAATCCCCAGCGACGCCACGTTCAGGACGATCTCAAACACCTGTGACGGAACGTAGTAGTTGAGCACCACGCCGATCACGTACACGCCGATGGTCACCAGGATACCGGCGTACGGCACCTGCTGCTTACTCATCTTCGACATGAACTGCGGCGCCGAGCCGCCCATCGACATTGAACGCAGAATACGTCCGGTGGAGTACAGGCCCGAGTTCAGGCTCGACAGCGCCGCGCTCAGCACCACAATGTTCATCACGCTGCCAATGTAGGGCACGCCCAGTTTGGAGAAGAAGGTGACGAACGGGCTTTGTCCGGCCTGATAGGCGTTCCACGGCAGCAGCAGTACCAGCAGCACCACGGAGCCCACATAGAACAGGCCGATACGCCAGATCACGCTGTTGATGGCTTTTGGCAGCATGGTTTTCGGGTCTTTACACTCGCCCGCCGCCGTGCCCACCAGCTCAATCGAGGCGAAGGCAAACACCACGCCCTGTACCAGCACCAGCGCCGGCAGCAAACCGTGCGGGAATAGCCCGCCGTTGTCGGTGATCAGGTGGAAGCCGGTGGTGTTGCCGTCCAGCGGTTTACCGCTGCCGAGGAACACCACGCCGACAATCAGGAACACCACGATAGCCAGCACTTTCACCAGCGCGAACCAGAATTCCATCTCGGCGAACCACTTCACGCCGATCATGTTCATGGTGCCGACAATCGCCAGCGCGCCCAGCGCAAATACCCACTGCGGCACATCACCAAACGCGCCCCAGTAATGCATGTAAAGCGCTACCGCGGTGATATCGACGATACCGGTCATCGCCCAGTTAACGAAATACATCCAGCCCGCGACGTAGGACGCTTTTTCCCCGAGGAATTCACGCGCGTACGAAACAAAGCTGCCGCTGGAAGGGCGATGCAACACCAGCTCGCCCAACGCACGGAGAATAAAGAAGGAGAAGATACCGCACACCAGATACACCAGTGCCAGTGCCGGACCGGCCATCTGCAGACGCGCGCCGGCACCGAGGAACAGACCGGTACCGATAGCGCCGCCAATGGCGATCATTTGTACCTGACGGTTACCCATCGCTTTGTGGTAACCCGTGTCGTGAGAGTTAAGCCAGCGCCTTCTCGCAGCACGCTGTTCGGCTGGCGTTTTTTTAGTAGATTTCATAGCTTTCCTGTTTGTCCTGTCCATCAATCACCGCGTAACCAATCGATTGCGCCGGGCAGTGCGAAATGGGGTAAAACCGGCCCCTGAGCGGCGGAACGATGCCGCGCGGCGAGCCGGGAAATTACGGCGATGAATCCTACCCGTTCTGCATGAACGAAGCAAAATTTACTGGCTGACTGCACGGGTTGATTTGTAATAATCCGTCGCGACGCACAAAAAAACCGGCCAGTGGGGTGGCCGGTAATCGGTGGCTACAGGAAAAAACTACCAGAGGGGAATAATGAAGGGCATTAACGGTAAATCTCGGCGCTGCCGCTCCACATGCTGGAATCGCCTGGATTCTGCATGCCAATGACGCGATAGTGGCTGGCGCCCATCTCTTCCGCTTTCTGCGACAGCTGACGGGTGGCGTCATCCAGCGAACCGCGCACGCCGCTCACCGAAACGGTGCCGCTGCTTTGCAGGTCCTGGGTTTGTGCCTCGCTTAACGGCGAGGCGGCAAAGGTGGTAAACGATGCGCTGGCAAGCAGTGCAGCAGTCATTACGGCATAACGTGTCTTCATGAGGTGCTCCTGTTGTCGTGCGGGGAAAAGGTTACGCGTCAAAGTATCGTCGGGCCAGTGCAAACCAGGCTGCGCGGGCGGTAAAAGCGTTCAATATTTCGCCAGCCAAACGCGGTTAATCCAGGGAAACGTAAACCGCGGTTAGTTTCTCTGGTAAAAGTAACCAGATGTGTCAATTTCGCGCTCGCACCCGCGCTGCGGCTGACTTATAATCCCCCGCTCTTGTAAGGGTTATTATTGTGATAGTGAAACGTCCTGTTACCCGCACCATTGCCCGCGCGCTCAGCGCGATTGTGCTGCTGTCGCTGTTAACCACCGGCCTGGCGCTGATGACGCTCTCCAGCAGTTTGCGCGATGCCGAAGCGGTGAATGTCGCCGGCTCGCTGCGCATGCAAATCTACCGGCTGGCGTGGGACAGCACGCGCGATCCGCAGCAGCTGGCGCACCATATGCAGCAATATCAGCAGACGCTGGAGTCACCGGCGCTGCAGCATCTGGAGCGTCCGTGGGTGCCGATTGAAGTCAGCAGCCGCTATCGCTATCTGCGCGACAGCTGGCCGGTACTGCAGGAGACGCTGCAGCCGGCGCGGGCGCAGGTGTACCAGCAGCGCGTGGCGGGCTACGTCAGTGAGATCGACCGCTTCGTGCTGGCGGTGCAGCACTACGCCGAGCTGAAAATGCATCTGGTGGCCGCCAGCAGCCTGTTCGGCTTTCTGGCGATTGTCGCGCTGGCGCTGTGGAGCATTGGCTTTATTCGCCGCAACGTGGTGCGTCCGCTTGATTCGCTGGTCACCGCCAGTCAATACGTCGAGCAGGCTAACTTCAGTTTTCCGCCGCTTTCCGTGCATCAGCCCAACGAGCTGGGCGTGCTGGCGCAGGCGTTTACCACCATGGCGGAGCGGCTGCATTCGCACTATCGCCTGCTGGAGTGCGCGGTACGCAATAAAACCGAAGATTTAACTCAGGCCAACCGCACGCTGTCGCTGCTGTATGAAAGCTCGCAGATTCTCACCGGCAGCCCGCTCAATCCCGAGCTGATTCAGGGCCTGCTGCGGCTGGTGCAGCGGCGGGAAGCGCTGGAGGTGCTGCAAATCGCCAGCGAGGATATCGCCTTTCAGGCTGGCGTGCCCGCCGACGATCTCAGCTGGCAGCGGCTGCCGCTGCAGCAGGAGGAGCAGCGCCTCGGCGAACTGTGCTGGCAAACCCGCCGCGCGCCGCCGGCCGATGAGCTAATGCACAGCCTGGCCAACATGCTGGCGCGTGCACTGTGGATCTGGCAGACGCAGAAGCAGTATCAGCAGATGCTGCTGATTGAAGAGCGCGCCACCATTGCGCGCGAGCTGCACGATTCGCTGGCGCAGTCGCTCTCTTTTCTGCGTATCCAGCTGACGCTGCTGCGGCGCACAGTTGATAGCAGCCAGCCGCAGGCACAGGCGATCATCGCCGATTTCGATCGCGCGCTGGCCGAGGCGTATCAGCAGCTGCGCGAGCTGCTCACCACCTTCCGCCTGAGCATTGAACAGGCCGATTTAGTGCAGGCGATGCAGGCGATGATCGCCCCGCTGCAGGAGCAGTCGCAGGCGGCGATTACCTTTGACTATCAGCCTGGCCTGCAAACGCTGGATGCCCAGCAGCAGGTGCACGTGCTGCAGATTGCGCGCGAGGCGCTGCTCAATGCAATTCGTCACGCGCAGGCGCAGCAGATTCAGATTCGCTATCAGCGTGTCGCTGATGATGAGCACCTGCTGACCATCGAAGATGACGGTTGCGGTATCAACAGCGTGGAAGAGCCGCCGGGCCACTACGGGCTGACCATCATGGCCGAGCGCGCGGCGCGTCTCGCCGGCAGCTTACTGATTACCCCGCAGGCGCAGGGCACCTGCGTCACGCTGCGTTTTCCCGCCCGCCCCGCGCACCGGCTGGCTTAACGCATTACACTTAGCAAATGGATTGAAACTCTGGAGAACCTATGGCTCACCCTTCCCTGTCTATTATGATCGTTGACGATCATCCGCTGATGCGTCGCGGTATCCGCCAGTTGCTGGCGCTGGAACCGCGTCTGGAAGTGGTGGCTGAGGCGAATAACGGTACCGAAGCACTGGCCGAAGCGCGCCGGCTTGCACCGGATGTGATTCTGCTCGATCTGAATATGAAGGGCATGTCCGGGCTGGATACGCTGAAAGCGCTGCGCCACGAGGGCGTCGCGGCACGCATTCTGGTGCTAACGGTGTCCGACGCGCGCAGCGATATTTACGCCATGGTGGATGCCGGTGCCGATGGCTATCTGCTCAAAGACAGCGAACCGGAACTGCTGCTGGCGCAGGTAATGCGCGGCGCACAGGGCGAGAACGTGTTCAGCGAGGTGGTGGCAGAATATCTGGCGACCCGCCAGCCCAGCGCCAATCCGTTCAGACAGCTGACCGAGCGCGAGCTGGATGTGTTGCAGGAAGTGGCGCGTGGCTTATCCAACAAAGAGATTGCCGCCACGCTGCACATTTCCGAAGAAACGGTAAAGGTGCACATCCGCAACCTGCTGCGTAAGCTCGACGTCCGTTCCCGCGTTGCGGCAACGGTGCTGTGGCTGGAGAGCCGCAATGTGTGATTGCGCACATAAAGCTGCTGCGACTTTTACACTTTCTCCATAATTTATCCACGATTCCCTAATTTGCCCCGCGTACAGTAAGCAGCAACCGGAGTTTTCAGGATCGCCCTTGCACTCCGCCAGCGTGAAGCGCAGCCTGCGGCACGCTTTTACTAATAACAAGTACAAAGTACGCAGCTGAGGAGTGTCGGTTTCATGTCGAACTTTTTTATCGACCGCCCCATTTTTGCCTGGGTGCTGGCTATTTTGCTGTGCCTGTGTGGCACGCTGGCCATTATCTCGCTGCCGGTGGAACAGTATCCGGATCTCGCGCCGCCTAACGTGCGCATCACCGCCAACTATCCCGGCGCATCCGCGCAGACGCTGGAAAACACCGTCACCCAGGTTATCGAGCAGAATATGACGGGAATCGATAACCTGATGTACATGTCCTCGAACAGCAGCAACACCGGCCAGGCGCAGATCACCCTCACCTTTACCGCCGGCACTAACCCGGATGAAGCGCGGCAACAGGTACAGAATCAGCTGCAGAGCGCGCTGCGCAAACTGCCGGCGGCGGTGCAGTCGCAGGGCGTCACGGTAAACAAAACCGGCGACAGCAACATTCTGATGATCGCCTTTGTCTCCACCGACGGCAGCATGGATAAACAGGATATTGCCGATTACGTTGCCAGTAACATTCAGGATCCGCTCAGCCGCATCGACGGCGTCGGCCAGGTCGATGCCTACGGCTCGCAATACGCCATGCGCATCTGGCTCGATCCCAACAAGCTGATTAACTACGCGCTGACCACCGACGATGTGGTCAGCGCCATCGAATCGCAGAACACCCAGGTGGCGGTCGGCCAGGTCGGCGGGTTGCCGTCGGTGGACAAACAGGCGCTGAACGCCACGGTTAACGCCCAGTCAATGCTACAGACGCCCGCGCAGTTTCGCGCAATTACGCTGAAAACCAACACCGACGGTTCAGTGGTGACGCTCGGCGACGTGGCCACCATCGCCATGGGCGCCGAAAAGTATGACTTTCTGAGCCGCTATAACGGCCAGCCGGCCTCCGGTCTCGGCATCAAGCTGGCCTCCGGCGCTAACGAGATGAACACCGACAAGCTGGTGCGCGCCCGTGTTGCTGAACTGGCGCAATACTTCCCGCACGGGCTGGAAGCCAAAGTGGCGTTTGAAACCACACCGTTCGTCAAAGCCTCCATTAAGGACGTGGTGAAAACCCTGCTGGAAGCGATTCTGCTGGTGTTTCTGGTGATGTACCTGTTCCTGCAAAACTTCCGCGCCACGCTGATCCCCACCATTGCTGTGCCGGTGGTGCTGCTCGGTACCTTTGCGGTGCTGTACGCCTGCGGCTTCAGTATTAACACCCTGACCATGTTCGCCATGGTGCTGGCCATCGGGCTGCTGGTGGATGATGCCATCGTGGTGGTGGAGAACGTCGAGCGCATCATGAGCGAAGAGGGATTATCGCCGCGTGCCGCCACGCGTAAATCGATGGGGCAGATTCAGGGTGCGCTGGTGGGTATCGCGCTGGTGCTGTCCGCAGTGTTTGTGCCGATGGCGTTCTTTGGCGGCACCGTGGGCGCTATCTATCGCCAGTTCTCCATCACCATTGTCTCGGCGATGGTGCTGTCGGTGCTGGTGGCGATGATTCTGACGCCCGCGCTGTGCTCCACGCTGCTCAAACCGCTGGCGCACGGCCAGCACCATGGCCGGCGCGGCTTTTTCGGCTGGTTTAACCGTCACTTCAATGCCAGCGCCGAACGCTACGAGCGCGGCGTGGCGCGCATTCTGCTGAAGAGCGGCCGCTGGCTGCTGCTCTACCTGGCGATTATCGGCGTGATGGCATTCCTGTTTATTCGTCTGCCTACCTCCTTCCTGCCGCTGGAAGATCGCGGCGTATTTCTTACTCAGGTACAACTGCCGCCGGGCTCGACGCTGCAGCAAACCTCGCAGGTGGTGGCAAAGGTTGAGGATTATTACCTGACTGCCGAGAAGGACAATGTACTGTCGGTGTTCTCCACCATCGGTGCTGGTCCGGGCGGCAACGGACAAAACGTGGCGCGCCTGTTTGTGCGCCTGAAGGACTGGGAGCAGCGGCCAGGTCGCGATCGCACCTCGTTTGCCATCATCGATCGCGCCACCGCAGCCTTTAAAAAGATCAAAGAGGCACGCGTCATCGCCAGCAGTCCACCGGCAATCACCGGCATGGGCAGCTCCTCCGGCTTTGATATGGAGTTGCAGGATCACGGCGGCATCGGGCATACCGAGCTGATGGCGATGCGCGATCGGCTGCTGGCGCTGGCCGACAACAATCCGGCGCTGTCGCGCGTGCGCCACAACGGGCTCGACGACAGCCCGCAACTGCAGATTGATGTCGACCAGCGCAAAGCGCAGGCGCTCGGCGTGTCGCTGGACACCATCAACGACACCCTGACCACCGCCTGGGGCTCAACCTACGTGAATGATTTTCTCGACCGCGGCCGCGTGAAGAAGGTCTACGTCCAGGCGGCACCGGAGTTCCGCATGCTGCCGGGCGACATCAACAAATGGTATGTGCGCAACAACAGCGGCGGCATGGTGCCGTTCTCCGCCTTCGCCACCAGCCACTGGGAGACCGGTTCACCGCGTCTTGAACGCTACAACGGCTATTCGTCGCTGGAGATTGTCGGCGAGGCGGCTAACGGCGTCAGCAGCGGCACGGCGATGGATGAGATGGAGAAACTGGTGGCACAGCTGCCGCTCGGCGTTGGCTTCCAGTGGACCGGTGCCTCCTATCAGGAGCGTCTCTCCGGCTCGCAGGCGCCGGCGCTGTATGCGATTTCGCTGCTGGTGGTGTTCCTGTGCCTCGCGGCTCTCTACGAGAGCTGGTCGATTCCATTCTCGGTGATGCTGGTGGTGCCGCTGGGCGTGGTGGGCGCGCTGGTCGCCACCTGGCTGCGCGGACTGGAGAATGACGTCTACTTTCAGGTCGGCCTGCTGACGGTGATTGGTCTGTCGGCGAAGAATGCGATCCTGATCGTCGAGTTCGCCAATGAGATCAACAGCAAAGGGCGT
Organism: Pantoea sp. Pa-EAmG; assembly: GCF_030024295.1. Lineage (NCBI taxonomy): Bacteria > Pseudomonadati > Pseudomonadota > Gammaproteobacteria > Enterobacterales > Erwiniaceae > Pantoea > Pantoea sp. Pa-EAmG. The sequence goes on along the minus strand of NZ_JASEWO010000018.1, from coordinate 19,944 downwards.
GAACTGCTGGAGTCGACGCTGGAGGCATCGCGGCAGCGCCTGCGGCCGATTCTGATGACGTCGCTGGCCTTTATTTTCGGCGTGCTGCCGATGGCGATCAGCAGCGGTGCCGGTTCTGGCAGCCAGCATGCGGTCGGTACTGGCGTGATGGGCGGCATGATCTCCGCCACGGTACTGGCGATCTTCTTTGTGCCGCTGTTCTTCGTGCTGGTGCGCCGCCGCTTCCCGCTGCGGGCAAAGCCGCACGACTGAGGCTAAATCCGGGCAAATAAAAAGCCGCCATGATGAATGGCGGCTTTATTGATGTGTGCGGTAAGAATAACAGCAAGTTGGGAAGTGCCCTGCTTTTCTCTTCACGAATTACTTACGTAACATCGCTTCGATAAATTCTTTCCAGTTCCCCAGTTCGTGTTCAACCATAATACCCTCTCTTCTTGTAGTGGCGATTTTACGCCGTTTTTTTCTACAGGTGAATACGTTTCCACCTCTCATCACTATCGGCAACTACCGCAGAAAGCTTGAATTTGCCGAAACTGCGGACTGACGCACATTTCAGCAACCTGTTAATGCGACTCATAAAAGCGCGGACTTAATCCGCCAGGCCCGCTTTTGCCGCCTAAGATAATTCTTAGATCGCTAATGATGCCGCAGGCGACAATTTCGCAGGTAAGTGAAAGCGTTTACTGGCCCTGATTAGCGTCGTTTATTGGCGTCGCGGCGAGATGAAAAACAGCGCTGCTGCGCGTCTGACCTCACAGCCCACAGCGCGCTATGGTAAACTCGCGCTTTATTTAACACAGGACGGGAATACGCGATGACAGCGCAGTGGGTGATGTACGGAATTAAGAATTGCGACACCATAAAAAAAGCACGCAACTATTTGAGCACTTCCGGCATCGACTTTCATTTTCATGATTATCGCGCTGACGGGCTGGATGCGGCGCTGCTGCAATCCTTCATCGACCAGCTGGGGTATGACGTGCTGCTGAACACGCGCGGCACCACCTGGCGTCAGTTGCCGGAAGCGGAACGCGATGCCATCCGCGATGCGGCCAGCGCCAAAGCGCTGATGCTGGCGCACCCGGCGCTGATCAAACGTCCGGTGCTGGCGGCGCCAGACGGTACATTGCTGGTGGGTTTCAAAGAACCCGTTTATCACGCCTTTATCCAGGAGAAGTCATAACATGTTCTGTCCGGTCATTGAGCTGGCTCAGCAGCTTATTCGTCGCCCCTCGCTTAGTCCGGATGACGCCGGTTGCCAGGCCATGTTAATTGCGCGCCTGGAGGCGATTGGTTTCCACGTCGAGCCGATGCACATTGGCGATACGCTTAACTTCTGGGCCACGCGAGGCCAGGGCGAAACGCTGGCCTTTGCCGGGCACACCGATGTGGTGCCGCCGGGCGATGCCAACCGCTGGATCAGCCCGCCGTTTGAACCTTCGATTCGCGACGGCATGCTGTTTGGCCGTGGCGCCGCGGACATGAAAGGCTCGCTGGCGGCGATGGTGGTGGCGGCCGAGCGCTTCGTTGCTGCCCATCCCAATCATGCTGGCCGGCTGGCGTTTCTCATCACTTCCGATGAAGAAGCCAGCGCCGTCAACGGTACGGTAAAAGTGGTTGAGCGCCTGATGGCGCGCAATGAACGCATGGATTACTGCCTCGTCGGTGAACCGTCGAGCACCGAAGTGGTCGGCGACGTGGTGAAGAATGGTCGTCGCGGCTCGATGACCGCCAATCTGACCATTCACGGCGTGCAGGGCCACGTGGCTTATCCGCATCTGGCTGATAACCCGGTACATCGTGCAATGCCAGCGCTCAACGAGCTGGTGGCGACCGAATGGGATCAGGGCAATGAGTTCTTCCCGCCGACCAGCATGCAGATCGCCAACGTGCAGGCCGGCACCGGCAGTAACAATGTGATCCCCGGCGAGTTTTTCGTGCAGTTTAACTTCCGCTTCAGCACCGAACTGACCGATCAGATGATCAAAGATCGCGTGGCGGCGCTGCTTGATCGCCACCAGCTGCGCTATACGCTGGAGTGGAATGTGTCCGGTCAGCCATTCCTGACTTCACGCGGCAAGCTGGTGGATGCGGTCGTCAACGCCGTGGCGCACTATAATGAGATCAAGCCGCAGCTGTTAACCACCGGCGGCACCTCTGACGGGCGCTTTATTGCCCGCATGGGCGCACAGGTGGTGGAGCTCGGCCCGGTGAATGCCACTATTCATAAGATCAATGAGTGCGTGAAAGCCTCGGATTTGCAGCTGCTGAGCCGGATGTATCAGCGCATTATGGAACAGCTGATCGCCTGATGGCACCTTGAAGGAGAAACCTCATGGAATGGTTAAAAGAGTACTGGTGGGTGATTGTGATTCTGCTGATGGTGGGCGTGCTGATGAACGTCTATAAAGACCTGAAGCGCATCGATCATAAAAAATATATGGATAACAAACCGGATCTGCCACCGCATCGCGATTTCAACGATAAGTGGGACGATGACGACGACTGGCCGAAGAAGAAGTAGTCGCCGCCGATCGTTTAGCGTACAAGGTCGCCCTGCACGGCGACCTTTGTTTTATGGCGCGCGGTCTCACACCATCATCACCACATCGTCGTCGCCCGGCTTCGCCCCGCTCAGCGCCTCATCGAAATAGCGGCGCGGCACGGTATAGCGCAGGTGATTCAGCGCCAGCTGCATGCTGCGTTCATCAATTGCGTGCGGCAGGTCGTCAACGATATCCAGCGTCACATCGCCGCCCAGCGCGGTTAAGCGCTGCATCGCCGCTTCCGCATGCTGCATCGGCACCTGCTCGTCATAATCGCCGTGAATCAGGTGGATAGTGTTGCGCGTGCTGGCCTGCTCCGGCAGCGTGACGTAACGCCCGCTAAAGGCCACCACGCGTCCCGCCAGATCCGGCTGGGCTTTTACGCCTTCCAGCACCATGGTGCCGCCCTGCGAAAAACCGACCAGCGCGGTGGCTTCCGGCCGCACGCCGCTCTGTTGCTGCCAGTGACGCACCGACTCGACAAAGGACGGCATCACCGCATCCACGCCCTGCTGCTGCGAGCGGTCGTGTTCCGGTATCTCGGCATACCACTGGCGGCCCTGCGGCGCGCTGGCCGGATAAGGTGCGCCCACTGACACCACCTGCGCCTGCGGAAACGCCTGCGCGAACCAGCTGCCAATCTGCGCCATCGAATCGGGGTTGTCGTTCACGCCGTGATACAGCAGAAACAGCTGCGCGGCGTTATCCGGTTGCTGAACAATTACATATCGTAGTGCCATAACGTCCTCCTCAAATCACTATACGCCGCTGACGGCAAAGTGATATTGGGAAAATTTGAACGAGATAATGGATTTATTGCAATGTGCCGAGGCGCTGCTGCCAGTGCTGCGCGGCGGCGGCATCCAGCGTGATGAGTGCGTCAGCCGCCTCCGCGCGCAGCCTGAGCATCAGCGCTTTACGCCCGCTCACACCGGCCAGCCGTGCCGCTTCACTCAGCGTTTGTTTTTGTTGCAGTATGGCACACAGCAAGGGTGGCGATGCGACACCAGCCAGCCGCTGCAGCACCGGATAGCTGGCTTCAAACGGCCGCTGCGCCCAGGCAAACGCGGCCAGCAGCGGCCAGTCGTCGGCGCTGAGAGATTGATGGTCGGTGGACGACAGGGTCAGCGGCACCGCGATCAGCTTTTGCAGCCACGGCCAGTCGCGCGCCAGACGCTGCGCGGCGCGCTGCTGCAGGGCTTCACCGGCTGGCGTCAGCGCACAGATCGCCATCGCCGCATAGCAACCGCTACTGGCTTCGCGCTGTGAACCGATACGCACCAGGGTAAAGCCGCAGGCGCGCCAGAACTGCCACAACGCTGCGGTGTAGCCAAAGCTCACCGACAGATAATCCGCGCCCTGTGCCTGCTGCCGCGCCGTCGCCACCAGCGCGCGACCGATGCCGCGCTGGCGCTGCGCGGCCTGCACGGCGATGCGGCTGATGCGCAGCGAACGTAACGTCGCCGCTTCAGTAAAACCGGCATGTGCCGCTAATGACTGCGCCACCAGATTGCCGCGCGGACGACGTAAGCCGGCCCACACCGCCTGCGCCAGCGCAGCATCCAGTCCGCCCTCTTCCACCAGCCACAGCGCGCCGGTGACCTGCTGCGGCTGCCCGGCCAGCCAGAAATGCATGCCGGGCGCATCCAGCATACGTCGCAGATCGAGCGGCGAGGTGCGATAGTGGGCGCTCGCCAGCAGACGATAGCCGGCCTGTAAGGCACCGGCGTGCTGCGTGGGCGTAGCGGCAAAAATCGCTGTCTGCGCGGGTGCGTCGCAGGCTTCGGCCTCAGCAAACAGCAGCGCCGCACTCAGCCACTGCTCCAGCGGATCCTGCGCCGACCAGCGCAGCGGCTCATCCAGCTGGAAATAGCGCACCTGCGGCAGCCTGGCGCAAAAGCGCAGCATGAAACCGCGCCCGGTACCTTCGTAGCCCTGCACCGTGGTAGTCAGCAGAATGCGCGGAAAACGCTGCACCAGCTGCTGTAACAGCGGCGCGGGGATGGCCGCGGCCTCATCCACAATCAGCCATTCTGCCAGCGGCGGAGCCTCCTGCGGCTGAGCGAGAATCGCATCCGGGGCCATAAAGCTAAACTGCTCAGCGGCGAACTGCGCCAGCACCTCCGTCGCGGCTTTGGCCGGCGCCGTCACCAGCGCGCTTTGCGTCTGGCGCGCCAGCATCCCCGCCAGTGCCGATTTGCCGCGACCGCGCGGGGCGATGATCACCGCGACACCGGGCGGCATGGCGCACAGCTGACGGACAATCTGCGCCTGCTGCTCGGGGGCGCGACACTGCCACGGCGCGAAGGACTGCGGTGCCGGCAGGCGCGGCGTCTGGTGCTGACGCAGCAGCATCACCTGCGCATCCTGCAGGATATGCTGTTGCAGATGGTGGATGAAATGCGGCGTGGCGATGGGCTGGTCGACATCGGCCCAGCGCAGGCTGTCGCGATCGGGTTGCGCCGGCCAGGCGTTCCAGTCAGGCGTCAGTAACAGCAGCCAGCTGCCGGCCCGCAGCGTCCCGGCCAGCGCAGCGAACGCTTCCGCGTGAAAGCCGTGGCGCGCATCAAAAATGGCATGCCGGAATTCCCGGCCCAGCAGGGTACGCAGCGCTGCAGGCGCGACGCGCTGCGGGAAGTCATCGCTGTCGCTGACCGTTAACCAGTCACCTGGCAGTGCGGCCTGCCATGTGGCCGCTTCCTGGCGCGCCCAGCCAGCCTCACCGGCAATCACGCACAGACGGCGGATACCGGCTTGCTGCATCGCCGCCGTCAGTTCAGCGTGCAACATCAGTTACTGGCGAAGGTGTTGCACTGGCCTGGATTGCCGCTGTCAAAACCGCGTTTGAACCAGGTGTAGCGCTGCTGTGAAGTTCCGTGAGTGAAGCTGTCCGGCACTACGCGCCCCTGACTTTGCTGCTGCAGACGATCGTCGCCAATCGCCTCGGCGGCGTTCAGCGCTTCCTGCAAATCGCCTACCTCAAGAATGTTCTCCTGCTGCATATAGTGACCCCAGACGCCAGCAAAGCAGTCCGCCTGCAGCTCCATTTTCACCGACAGCTGGTTCACCTGCGCCTGCGTAGCACCCTGCTGCATCTGGCGCACTTTCGGTTCGATACCCAGCAGTTTCTGCACGTGATGCCCCACTTCGTGGGCGATGACGTAGCCCTGGGCAAAATCACCCCCGGCTCCGAGTTTGGTTTTCATGTCGTCATAGAAAGAGAGATCGATATACACCGTCTGATCGGCCGGGCAGTAGAACGGCCCCATTGCCGACTGGCCGGTACCGCAGTTAGTGCGCGTCGCACCGCGATACATCACCAGCTTTGGCGGCGCGTATTGTTTGCCCATCTGCTGGAACAGTTTGCCCCAGGTATCTTCGGTGGTGGCGAGGATCACCGAGGTGAATTTGGCCGCCTCGTTATCCTGCGCCGAATTGACCTGACGCTGCTGCTGTTGCGACACCGGCGCGCCGCCTTCCAGCAGCGCGGTGAGGTCGTAGCCGTAATAGCCAGCGACCGCGACCACAATCAGCAGAATAATGCCGCCCTTGCCGCGCGGCAGACGAATCTGGCGTCCGCCTGAACTAAAACCCGGCGAATCGCCGCGACGATCTTCCACATTGTCGCTTTCACGACGCCCTTGCCAGCGCATGGCCTGCTCCTGTTATCAATGACTTTTGCATGATTTTAGTTGGCGGCAGAGGTTAGTACCAGCAATGCGATGCCAGCGGAGCGAGATTGCGCGCAGGGCGCAGCGTGAAGGCCGTAAACAGACGATAAAAAAGGCCGCCAGCCAGGGCGACCTTCATGCGCTGAAAGGTTTGCGTCCGAACTACCGTGACGCACACCGGCAGAAGCTTAGTCCAGTTTGACACCCAGACGGTGTGCCACTTCTTCGTACGCTTCGATCAGGCCGCCGAGGCTCTGACGGAAACGGTCTTTGTCCATCTTGTCCATGGTCTCTTTGTCCCACAGACGCGCGCCGTCTGGCGAGAATTCGTCGCCCAGCGTCACTTCACCTTTGAACAGACCAAACTCCAGCTTGAAGTCCACCAGAATCAGGCCGGCATCATCAAACAGTTTGCTCAGCACTTCGTTGGCTTTGAAGGTCAGCTCCTGCATACGCGCCAGGTTGGCTTTGCTCACCCAGCCAAAAGTTTCGCAGTACGATTCGTTGACCATCGGGTCGTGTTTGGCGTCATCTTTCAGGAAGAGATCAAACAGCGGTGGATTGAGCAGCATGCCCTCTTCCACGCCCAGACGTTTCACCAGCGATCCTGCCGCGCGGTTACGAACCACGCACTCTACCGGCACCATCTCCAGCTTTTTCACCAGCGCTTCGTTATCCGACAGCAGCGCTTCCATCTGGGTCGGGATGCCCGCTTCCTGCAATTTGGTCATGATGAAATGGTTGAACTTGTTGTTCACCATCCCTTTACGATCAAACTGCTCGATTCGTGCACCGTCTCCTGCTGACGTATCGTTGCGGAATTCAAGTACCAGCAGATCCGGATTATCGGTGCTGTATACGGTTTTCGCTTTACCGCGATACAACTCAGCTCGCTTTTGCATCTTGTTAACTCCAAACATGAAAGAACCCGTGTTCAGCGGTGTTTCACCGCGCGATGACTGCCTGACGCAATCGTTTACCTCGCCGGGCGCTATTATGCCAAAACCAAAACAAAAAGGCCGGAGAATCTCCGGCCTTTATTGCATTTATTTGTTCAGCGCGCCCTGCAGGACCGCCACCAGCGCATCATTCTGCGCCTGGGTGAGTACGTGTCCTTTCGGATCGATGATCTGCAGGCTGCTGCGGTTATCGAGATCGCCCACCTGCAACTTGTAGTCGCCGTTTGGCAGTTCCGGATCTTTCGCGCCGATATCGTCAAACGCGCTGCTGCCCGGCTGCTTGTAGGTCACTTTCAGACTGCCCTGCGAGCGGTTGTCATCGGTAACTTCCATGCCCATACGCTTCAGTGCCGCCGGCAGACGCTGCCAGGTGACGTTAAACGGTGAGCGCAGCACCAGCAGTGGCAGACCGGTGTCGTCCGCGCCGCTCTGGACATCAATCTGTCCGCTGGCACGTCCGGCAGCCGCATCCTGGCTGGCGGTATCGATCTTATCCAGACCGGTGCTGATGTCATTCAGCATCTGACCGGTATAGCGCTGAACCTGGACCGGCGTGGTGACCGTCTGGCCCTGCTGCTGCAGTTCCAGCAGACGTACGGTCAGCACCTGCTGATAGCCCTGGTTCTGCACGCTGATCTGGTAACGGCCGCGATACTGGTTATCTTCGTCAGCACGGTTCCACTGCACCCAGTCGGTGGTGAGCTGCTGCGCCGCATCATCACGCTGGGCAACCGGGAATTTGTACGACTGCACCACGTTCACCACCTGCGACCAGATGGAGCCACGGTTGCTGTCAACCGCCAGCACGCCGGTGTTACCGGTGAACTGCGCGCGGGTGCCGTTCATCAGCGCCAGCGGCTGCGCCGGCGGACGGATGTCGAGCTCTTTACCCAGCGCGCCTTTCGCCACGCTGTGCGGCACATCGTAATCACCATTCTGCAGCGGCAGAATCATGCCCGCCGGGGCTTTTAAATCATGCAGTTCAGGCGCCTGCAGGTAAGATTCATCACCGCTGACCTGGCGCTTATAACGCTGATCGCTGGAACAAGCTGTTAGCAGCATCAGGGTGGACAAGCCCACCACGGTTGCCAGCGTCGAGCGCTTAACTGAATAACTCATTGATTCTCCCTAAATTATCGCAGACCCGCCTGGATCAGCGCCTGCGTGGTTTTCGCCTGACCGGCTTCGGTCAGCGGCGTCATCGGCAAGCGCAGCGTGTCATCGGCGATTAATCCTAGCTGTTTCGCGGCCCATTTCACCGGGATAGGATTCGGTTCACAGAAAAGCGTCTGGTGCAGGTGCATCAGACGCTGATTCAGGCGACGCGCTTCGGCAAATTTGCCCTCTTGTGCCAGCGCACAGAGTTCAACCATTTCACGTGCTGCAATGTTAGCCGTGACCGAAATAACGCCTTTGCCGCCCAGTTGCATGGAGTCCAGCGCTGTCGCGTCATCACCGCTGACAATAATGAACTCATCTCCAACCAGCTGTTGGATCTGCGAAATACGCGATAAGTTCCCGGTGGCCTCTTTGATTCCGATAATATTTTTGATTTCAGCCAGGCGGGCAACGGTTTCCGGCAGCATGTCACAGCCGGTGCGTGACGGGACGTTATACAGCATCTGGGGCAGATCGGTGCTTTCGGCGATCGCTTTGAAGTGCTGGTACAGACCTTCCTGCGTCGGACGGTTGTAGTACGGGGTCACGGTGAGGCAGCCGACTACGCCGGTGCCGGTAAAGCGTTTTGTCAGAGAGATCCCTTCGGCGGTGGCATTCGCGCCGGTCCCGGCAATCACGGGAATGCGGCCATCGGCCAGCTCCAGGGTTTGCATCACCACATCGCCATGCTCTTCATGGCTGAGGGTCGCGGATTCGCCGGTGGTGCCAACAGAAACAATCGCCGCCGTACCGCTGGCGACATGATAATCAATCAGTTTTTTCAGACTTGCGCGGCAGACATCACCTTTTTCATTCAAAGGCGTAATGAGCGCAACAATACTTCCGGTGAACATGGGCTATCCCCTCGACAAACAAGTGCCTCATGTTACGTTTTACCTCGAAAGAAAAGCAAGTGAGCCAAGCCATTCCCGCGCTTGTCAGCAGTTTTTTTTATGTTTACCTTATGGTTATTAGCGAACGTACAGGAAACGCCATTTTGCCGCAGTCACAGCCGCACCATCTAGTGATCACCGCTCTGGGCGTTGATCGTCCGGGTATCGTCAATACCATTACCCGCCACGTCAGCAGCTGCGGTTGCAACATTGAAGACAGCCGCCTGGCGATGCTGGGCGACGAGTTCACCTTTATTATGCTGCTCTCCGGCAGCTGGAACGCCATTACCCTGATTGAGTCGACCCTGCCGATGAAGGGTGCCGAACTGGAACTACTGATCGTGATGAAGCGCACCAACGCGCGCGTCACGCCGCCGATGCCCGCCACCGTCTGGGTACAGGTGGAAGTGCCGGACTCACCGCATATCATCGAACGCTTCACCGATCTGTTCGATAAACATCAGATGAACATCGCCGAGCTGGTGTCGCGCATCACGCCCGCCCAGGACGACGAGCCGCCGGTGCTCTATATTCAGATGACCGCGCACAGCCCGGCGAATCATGCCAGCGCACCGTTTGAGCAGGCTTTCCATCGGCTGTGCGAAGAACTGCATGCACAAGGTTCAATTCGCCTCTATAGTGTCACCGACGACGCGCACAGCGCCGTCTGAATCAGGCTCCGGGTTATTCCGCCACACACTCTGCCGCGCTGGCATACCGTGTAGTGAAATAACCCTGAGGTAAACTCCACCTGGCGCTTTTGCCGCTGATGGTGTATTACCCACAGCATGAAGAAAAAAATGGAGAGTTGTGATGAATCCACTGAAAGCCGGTGATACCGCACCGAAATTTAGCTTGCCCGATCAGGACGGCGAACAAGTAAATTTGGCCGACTTCCAGGGACAGCGCGTTCTGGTCTATTTCTACCCGAAAGCCATGACGCCGGGCTGCACCACGCAGGCCTGTGGTCTGCGCGATAACATGGATGATTTAAAGAAGGCGGGCGTGGAAGTGCTGGGCATCAGCACCGACAAGCCGGAAAAACTGTCTCGCTTTGTCGAGAAAGAGTTGCTCAACTTCACCCTGCTGTCGGATGAAGATCATCAGGTTTGCGAGCAGTTTGGCGTCTGGGGTGAGAAAACCTTTATGGGGAAAACCTACGACGGCATTCACCGCATCAGCTTCCTGATTGGTGGCGATGGCAAAGTGGAGAAGGTGTTCGACGATTTTAAAACCTCGAACCACCACGATATCGTGCTCGATTACCTGAAATCAGCCTGATTACCAACGGGTGCCAGCCAGGCACCCGTTTTTTTATCCTGCTGTGACGCTGCGTGATTAATAACGCGAAACCGTGCTGGCCAGCGCCTCCTGCCCGGCGATCACCACGCAGTTACGTCCGGCGTTTTTCGCCTGATACAGCGCATCATCGGCCTGCTTCAGAATCTGTTCCTGACTGCCGTGCGTCGGCTGCCAGCTGGCGATACCAATCGAAATCGTGATCTGCCCGACCGGATCAATCCAGCCGCCGGCAATGCTGGTGCGCACACGCTCCGCAATCACCCGCGCTTCATCAGGGGCGGTGGCGGGTAGCAGCATTAGAAACTCCTCGCCGCCGTTGCGGCACACCACGTCGGTTTGACGCGCGCTCTGGCGCAGCGTGCGCGCCACCTGTTTGATCACCTCGTCGCCAACATCATGCCCGAAGTTATCATTCACCCGTTTGAAGTGGTCAATATCCAGCGCCAGCACGGCAAACGGCTGCTGCATGGTATCGAAATAGTCGAGCACCGCGCTCAGACCGCGGCGATTGAGCAGGCTGGTCATGGGATCGCTCTGCACCTCTGACTTAAGCCGGCCGATTTTATCCTGCACCAGACCAATACCGGTGAGCAGCGCGCGCTTCACCTGTGCCGCTTCAAAGTACCAGGCGCGGATCACGCCAATTTCCCCGGAAACGCCCTGGGTATCCATCTGGCTGGCTTTGCGCGCCAGCTGCCACAGTGGCAAGGCAATCAGCCGGGCCAGAATCACCGCCACCAGCAGTGTCAGCAGCGCAAACGGCACCGAATTCTTCAGCACCTGTAGCAGCAGCCCGGAGAGCGGCGCCAGCGTGACGTTTGTCGGCTTGAGCGCCACCACCATCCAGCCGGTAGTGGGAACCACAGCGTAGCCCGCCAGCTTCGCGGTGCCCTCTTCCGTCAGCTGAACTTCGCCATTGCTGTGCTCCTGGCGCTGACGATCGCTGACGATGCCCGGCACGTTTTTGCCAATCAGCTGATTGTTCTGGTGATACAGCACGCGGTTTTCGCGATCCAGCACGTAAACATGGGTGCCGTCACGATAGTACTGCTCGCCGAGCAGCACGTTAAGAATGCTCTTTTTCTTCAGATAAATAGTGCCGCCGACGTAGCCAAGATAGCGCCCATCGGTGCTCCATACCGGCCAGGAAACAAACACCAGCAGGTTATTGGTGGCAGAAATGGTGGGCCGGCTGACCATCGGCTGGCGCTGCGCCAGCGCTTCGCGCGAAGACTGGCTGGTGAGCTGCATGCCTTTCAGCATCAGCGATTCCGGCGAAATGGCTTTAATCACGCCGTTGCTGTCGACAATCGCCACCGAGTTAAAGCTGCTGGTCTGCTCGCGCAGTCGGTTCACTTCCTGCTGCAGCAGTTCGGGATTATCGAAATCTTTACCCAGCTGATTGGCGCTGTAGTGCAGCTGCGACTGCGCCAGCTGGAAAAACACTTCGGTGGTGGCCGCCAGCTTGGTGGCGTAAGCGCGATTGGCTTCAAGGGTGCTTTCGATCAGCACCATGCGCTGTACGCGCCAGGTGGCGTACAGCGTATTAGCCAGTGTGATGACGATACTGGTGATCGCCAGCAGCGCAATCAGCGTGCGCAGATCAGTTTTTGGCCGGATGCGCGTTAACATGGCGCAACCGCCCTGGTGAGTAGCTTCATAAGTTAGCGTGCCTGACTATCTTGTTATAATTGGAGGTGTTTACCCTGGTGAGGTAACAGACAATTGTACACCTCTGAGCCAAATTGACTACGACGCAGACCCTCAGGAACGCTTTTTTATTGTGCTATTACTGGTGCTAATCAATTAAACCCTGCGCATCGTAAAACGGCCACGGTCCTGGATAATCGCCGATCGCGCACAGATGCGTAGTCATCCCCTGCTGCGGCTGCCAGCGATGCAGCAGAAAACCGGGCGGTTCCAGCACAAAGTTCGCCGGACCGTGGTCACGCAAATCCAGTGCCACCTGATGCGACACACCGGGCGCCACGCAGGCCAGCGTGCCGGCAAAACGCGCCTGCACCGAGCGGTGCAGGTGGCCGCTCAACACCCGTTCCACCTGGGGATGCTGACCAACGATGGCAGCCAGCGCCGCCGGATTGCGCAGCGGCTGCCGATCCATATGGCCAATGCCGCTCAGGAACGGCGGATGATGCAGCAGCACCAGCGTCGGCAAATCCGGTTCACGCGCCAGCTGCTCTGCCAGCCATTGCAGCTGTGCGTCATCGACGTAGCCCCACGGCTGATGCGGTACGCTGGAGTCGAGCGCCAGCAGCTGCAGATGATTCACACGCATCTGCCAGTTGAGCGTTTCGCCGTGCTGCAGGTAGTGATGCTCCGGAAACGCGGCGCGCAGCTGCTGGCGATCGTCGTGATTGCCCGGCATCAGCAGGAACGGCAGCTGCAGATGGCGCAGCGCCTCGCGCAGCGTCTGGTACTCTTCCGCAGTGCCAAAATCCACCAGGTCGCCGGTAATCACCACCGTATCCGGTCGCGGCACCAGCTGATTCAGCGTGTCGATCACCCGCAGCAGCGCAGCATGCGTATCCACTTTTTTATAGGAGAGACGGCCATGGGCCTTGATGTGTAAATCGCTGATTTGCGCAATCAGCGTTATTGCGTCAGTCACAACAGCTCCTTATCAGGCAGAAAAGTGCAGCGCGGCATCCTGCGCCAGCGTCCAGCTTACCGGCTGGCCGGCGTGCCAGGCTTCGCGCGCGTGGCGATCAACCTGGATCGGCGCCGCCAGCCCGATATCAATACTCAGCCGCTGCGCAGCGCCGAGAAAGGTGGTGCCGAGGATAAAACCAGGGCGTGCGTAGCGCTGGTCCGCCGCCAGCAGCACATCCTCCGGGCGGCAGAAATGCTGCGGATTGCCACGCGCATCGACCCCGACACAGTTAATCGCGCCGACAAAATCCGCCACAAACTGTGACGCCGGGCGCTGGTAAATATTTTGCGGCGTATCGATCTGCACCAAACGTCCCTGCTCCATCACCGCAATGCGATCGCCCAGCGCCATCGCTTCCTGCTGATCGTGCGTGACGTAGACGGCGGTGATCGCCAGCTGTTTCAGCAGCGCGCCAATCTCCAGCCGCAGCCGGTCGCGCAGGCGCGCATCGAGCGCCGCCAGCGGCTCATCAAACAGCAGCACCTTCGGACGCGCCGCCAGCGCACGAGCCAGCGCTACGCGCTGCTTTTGACCGCCCGACAGCTTGTCGATGCTGCGCTGCGTCAGCGCGCTGAGATCCACCAGGGCCAGCATCTCCTGCACGCGCGCGTCGCGTTCGGCGCGCGCCACGCCCTGCACTTTCAGGCCGTAGGCGACGTTTTGCGCCACGTTGAGATGGGGAAACAGCGCGTAGTTCTGGAACACCATGCCCACGTTGCGTTTCTCGATCGGCAGCGCTGTCACGTTACGATCGTCAAACCACACTTCGCCGCCGTCGTCACAGCGCTCCAGGCCACTGATGATGCGCAGCGTGGTGGTTTTGCCACAGCCGGACGGACCGAGCAGCACCAGGGTTTCGCCAGGCTGCACCGTCAGATCGAGCGGCTGCAGCGCCAGCTGGTGATTAAAGTGCCGCGCACAGTGGCGCAGCGTAACGGTTACGGCCGCAGGGTTCATGCCGCCTCCTTATTAGCACGCGTGAGCGTACGGTTGAGCCAGTGATTGACCGCGTTGAGCATCAGCAGCAGCGGCAGAATCAGCAGAATAAAGATCAGCGTGTAGGCCGATCCCACTTCCAGTCGCATTGAGGCATAGCTGTCTGCCAGCCCCACCGGCAGCGTTTTTGTCAGCGGCGTATGCAGCATCCAGGTGATGTTGAACTCACCCACCGACAGGGTGATCACCATAAACGCTCCGGCGAGAATGCCGTTGCGACAGTTGGGCACCACCACGGTAAAAAAGCGCTGCCACAGGCTGGCACCGAGACTGGCCGCCGCCTCTTCCAGCCGCGGCATCTCCACCGCCTGCATCACCGCCAGCACTGGGCGCAGCATGAACGGCAAGGTAAACAGCACGTGACCGATCAGAATGAACAGCCAGCTATCGCGCAGGCCGGAGAACTGGCCGTACAGCAGAATGATGCCCAGCGCGGTGGCGAGGCCCGGCAGCGCGACCGGCAGCATCAGGCACTCTTCGATGCGCGCCGCCCAGCGCCGCGGCGCTTTTAGCAATCCCCACGCTGCCGGCACGCCGATCAGCAGCGTGATCAGCAGGCAGGCCAGCGCAATCAGCAGTGACAGCCAGAAGGTGTCGGCGTAAAGCTGCCATACCTGGGTCACCCACTTCAGCGTCAGGCCGCTGCGCAGGCCGGTAAAGTAGTTGTTGGTCACGCCGGCCAGCATCGACAGCACCACCGGCACGATCATGAACAGCGCGGTGAGCACGGTGACCAGCAGTTGCAGGCTGAACAGGCCGCGACGTCTCATGTCACCTCCTGGTGAGCCAGTCGGCGCGCCAGCATCAGTGCCAGCCAGGCGACGCCGCCCATCACCACCGACAGCGCGGCGGCGGTGGCGAAATTGGCGTAGTTGGTGAATTCGCCGTAAATGGTCAGCGGCAGCACCGCCAGATCGGTGCCCAGGGTAAACGCAGTACCGAAGGCACCCATGCTGGTGGCAAAACAGAGCGCGCCGGTGGAGAGCAGCGCCGGCTGCAGCCCCGGCACAATCACATCCCAGGTGATGCGCCACTGACTGGCGCCCAGCGAACGCGCCGCCTCTTCGAGAGAACGGTCGAGTTTTTCACTCGCCGCCACCAGCGTGATGATGGCGCGCGGCAGTGAAAAATAGAGATAGCCAATAAACAGGCCGGTAAACGAATAGGCCAGCATCCAGCGCTCGTGAAACAGCGCCAGGCTGATTTGCGCCAGCAGTCCCTGACGGCCCGCCAGCATCACCACCAGAAATCCCACCACCACGCCCGGAAAGGCCAGCGGAAACGTCAGCAGCGCCAGCAGCGTGCTGCGTCCGCTGAAGCGCTGGCGTGCCAGAAAGCAGCCGACTGTCGCGGCGATGGTCAGCGTCACCAGCGTGACGGCGAGCGACAGCAGCACGGTGTTCAGCAGGCTGAGCAGGTAGTGCGGCTGGGTCAGTACCGTCCAGTAGCCGCTGTGCCGGGTGCTGCGGTCGTCCTGCATCGCCATCTGCAGCAGCCGGACAAACGGCAGCAGCCAGAAGGCGCAGAAGAACAGCAGCGCCGGCAGCGTCAGCCATAGCCAGCGGCTGCCGGCCAGGCGCGGTGTCCGGCGGCACGAAGCCGCCAGGGTATCGGTCATCGCCATCAGCGAATCTCACTCAGATAGCGCGCCGAGAAAGCTTTCTGCGCTGCCGCCATCTGCTGATAGTCAACAGTGTGCGCACGCGCATAGTCGCTGTCCGGCAGGAAATATTTCTTCGCTTCTGCGCTCATGGCGCCTGTGCGCACCGGGCGCAGGAACGCGCTGGCCCAGATGGCCTGCCCTTTGTCCGACAGCACATAGTCGATCACTTTTTTGCCGTTCGCCGCGTGCGGTGCATTCTTCACCAGGCTAATGACGTACGGCACCGTTACCGTGCCCTCTTTGGGAATAACAAAGGCGACGTTAGCGTGATCTTTGTAGCGGGCGCGGTAAGCGTTGAAGTCATAATCGAGCAGAATCGGGATCTCGCCGGAAATCAGCCGCGCATACGCGGTCTGCTTAGGCACGATAGGCTGATTCGCCTGCAGCTTTTTGAACCAGTTCAGCGCCGGCGTGAAGTCCTGCATGTTGCCGCCCTTCGCCTGGTTGACTGCCACCGCCGCCACGTAACCGACAAAGGCGCTGGCCGGATCGAGATAACCAATCATGCCTTTGTATTCCGGCTTCAGCAGGTCGTCCAAGGATTGCGGCACCGGCGCGCCGCCCAGCGCATCGACGTTGACCATAAAGCCCATGGTGCCCGAGTGCAGCGCCACCCATTTGCCGTTGCTGTCTTTCATGCCGGCAGGAATGTCATCCCAGTGCGCCGGTTTGTAACTGGCGACCACGCCGGCGCTGTCGGCCTGAATGCCGAAGCTGACGCCGTAATAGACCACGTCGGCCACCGGATTGCCCTGCTCAGCCACCAGCTGCGCCAGCGCCTGGCCGGAGTTTTTGTTGTCCTGCGGCACCTGAATGCCGGTGTCTCTGGCAATCGCTTTGAGCTGAGTGCCCCAGTCGGCCCACTCGGGCGGACAGTTGTAACAGATGGCGGTTTCCGCCGCCTGCGTCAGGCTGGTAAACAACGCGATGGCGCCGGCGTAAATTTTTACTTTTTTATGCAGCATCATGAGGTTCCCTGGTGGTGGCAATAAACGCGGGGGCAGCAACACTCTCACCGCTCCGCAACTGATGTGGCAGCACGCGGGTGCCGCGGCTGACGTTATGCAACAACATATCGATGGCGCAGGCGCCGAGCCGTTCGGCGGGCTGCGCTACGCTGGCCAGCGACGGGGCCATTTGTGCCCCCATCGCAATCCCGTCAAAGCCCATCACCGCGAGCTGCTGTGGCACAGGCACGCCCGCGCGCGCCGCCGCGCCAATCAGGCTGATGGCCAGCAGGTCGTTAGTGCAGATTACGGCGCTGAGCGGGGTGGCACCGCCGAGCATCGGGGCCAGCAGCGTAAAGTCGGATTGGGTGTGGCTGGCCATCTCAATCACCGGCAGCGCCGTCAGGCCCGCGTGCTGCATGGCATCGCAATAGCCCTGATAGCGCAGGCGCGCACGGTCTGACTGCAGCATCGGTCCGGCGACCATGGCAATGCGGCGATGACCAAGCGCCAGCAGCTGTGCGGTGGCTTCGCGCATCGCCTGGCGGTTATCCACGCACACCGCCGGCCAGTGGCTGTGCTGCGGCACGTTATGCGCCAGCACAAACGGCAGGCCAGCCGCCTGCAGCGTGCTGAGCACCGCGCTGTTATCCGCGTCGGCCACCGTCAGGACCAGGCCCGCCACGCGCTGGCGCAGCATATGTTCAACGATGGCGGCTTCGCGCTCGGGCTGGTAATCGCTGGTGGCCACCAGCAGGCCATAGCCGGCGTCGCGCGCCTGGCGCTCCATCGCCTGCAGCTGGCAGGAGAAGATCGGGTTAAGCAGCGAGGGCAGCAGCACGCCGAAGGTGGTGGAGTGCTGCGTGCGCAGCTGGCGCGCGATGTGGTTAGGACGAAAGCCGAGCTGCTCCGACGCCGCCAGCACTCTCTCCAGCGTGTCGCGCCGCAGCAGATGGGGATCGGAAAAGGCGCGCGCGGCCGTGGCGCGTGAAACGCCTGCCAGCTTTGCCACCGTGAGTAAGTCGGACATGTTCGCCTCGTAAAGTGCCGATGAGATCGATCTCATTGGCGCCTAAACTAACGGCGAACTGTGACAGTGACATCGCGAAGGGATGACGAAAAGATGACAGCAGCCTGCACTGCTGTCGGCAGGATTACAGCATCAGGAAGGCGTACCCTTCATTTTGCAGCGACGCGACGGTGGTGCCGCTGGAGAGCGTATGCGTGACGCGGGTGTCAATCCAGTCGCGCTCCAGCTGATGGAAGGCCACTGACTGGTCGCAAATGGTCACTTTCACCCCGGCTTTCTTCAGCTCATCAATCAGCTTCAGGTTAGGGTTATCGCTGCCGTATGCTTTACGGAACTGATCATTATTGAGCGCGGCCGGCACCGCATCGCTGTTGATCGACACCACAAAGTTGAGCTGATTCAGCGGCACGCCGGCCGCGTAATAGAGGTTGGTGACGCGTGCCACGCGCTCAAGGCCGAGGTTTGGCTGATGGATATCCCCTTCACTGCGGTTGATCTGAAACACAATCTTATTGCTCAGCCCGGGCGTGTTGGCCGGGTTGTAATCCGGCGTGTTAACAAAGTGAATTTTACCGTAACCGGCAATCGCCGGCGTGCTCCAGAAATCCGCCGGTTCGGTTTTCTGGTCAGCGAATTTGCCGCTGACTTTATCCACCAGTTCCGGCAGCTGCAGCACATTTCCGCCGACAAAGCCCGCCAGCGCGGCGATAACAATATAGGATGCTGGACGCATGACACTTCTCCTTAACCAAAGACGCGATTACATCTGTAAAAAGGCATAGCCCTGATTTTCCAGCGTCGACACCGTGGTCGGGCTGGATAATGCATGAATCACCGACCGGTCGATCCAGTCGCGCGGATAGTGATGGAACGCCACCGACTGATCGCACACCGAGACTTTGACGCCCAGCTTGTTCAGCGCGCCAATCAGCGCGAGGTTGGGGTTATCGACGCCGTAAAACTGCTTAAAATGCGCGTTATCCAGCGTGGCGGGCGTGGCATCGCCGGTCATCGACACCACAAACTGCAGCTGTTCGGCCGGTACGCCAGCGGCGATGTACAGATTGACCACACGCGCCACGCGCTCCAGCCCGAGGTTAGGTCGTTTGATATCGCCTTCATTGCGGGTCAGCTGGAATACCACTTTGTTGCTCAGCCCCACCGCCGGTTTAAACGCGGCGTCGGCTTCATAATGAATTTTGCCGTAGCCCGCGACCGCCGGCGTGCTCCAGAACCCGTCCGGATCGGCAGGTTCGGCGGAAAAATGGCCCGCGATGCGCTGATACAGGTCATCGCTTTTGATTACGGCGGCACCGACCATCCCACCCACGATGGCAATCAGGGCGTAGGAAACAACAGAACGCATAGAAACTCTCCGGCATGTACTGCGCGTTAATTCACAGTCCGTTTGAAAAAGTGCTTTATCTATACCACAGCGCGCGGCGGGCAAAACGCCTGTACTGGCGGGCTGTCCGGCGTTTGGCTGCCAGCAGAAATCATTGCGCCAGCTGATTGAATAAGGCTGTTGATTGAGCGGTGCGGGCGAGTTGAAAAATAGCTGGCCGGAAATACCGGCAGTCACCAGGCAGAGGGATGCATGGCAGATGACAGCGCCTCATCGTGCGGGTTAATACTGTCATCGCGCGCCGCCAGTTGACCAGTGAGCAAAACCTGACCATTCATTTCTGGGCTGGTGATGCACGGCCAGAGCAGCACGATAAAAATCACTGATGGATAAAGCGGGCCAACCGTAGCTTTTCGGGCGTGTTTTTCAGAGTAAACCTGGAAAAAACCATGCCAGATTCAATTATTTTGAGCAACTTTACGTAACTTTAATTTCATCAGGGCGCTGCGCCGTTTTCTTTTGCCTTTTCGCTATTCAATTTTTTGCTACAAATTTCGCGTCAGTCAGCCATTCTTTGCCATCACGTCAATGTGACGGCGGCATTTGCTTGTATCCTCACTGTGGTTAAGATAGAGCCGCGGCAGAAAAGGAAACGCCGCCACAGAACATTGGCATGACTTTCCTGTCCAATGGCAGGAGACTTTTACAGGATCAAGGCATGTTTAACCGGTTGAAAAAATCAGTGCTGGCGGCCCTTATTCCT
>NZ_JASEWO010000160.1:0-10188 GCF_030024295.1 Pantoea sp. Pa-EAmG | reverse complement strand
GCGGCGCAGTTTTTCCCTCTTCGAGATTGAGAACGCCAACATGAAATATGGATTATTGGGATTGGCTGCGCTGCTGCTCAGCTCACAGGCTGTTGCTGAGAACTATCGCATTGTGCAGTCTCCGGCACAGAAGCTGGATATCTGGATTGATGATGTAAAAGATAATCAGGTCGCGAGCTGGTGTCAGAGTAACGTGGATTTGCGTATCGTCACCAAAGGCGAAAAAAACGCATCAGTGCTTGATGACTTTTTACCTCGTGTTGCCGGGTTGATGGCCTCACAATGTAAATCCTTACAGCAGCTGCACTGGCAGTTAACCGATGACGAGGGTGCGAAGTTAGCGTCGGGTAGCGCAACCAAAGCACAGCAGTGGGCTTCTGTGGTCACGCCACCGCCCGCCGAACAGCCCGCAACCGTCAACACCCCAGTCTTAAACTCTCCCCCTGCTGATACGGCACCATGGCTGCAATTCAGCTTGTTGGATGGTTGTCATTTCCGCACCTGGTGGCAACACCCTGCGCAAACCAGCGCACTGTTTGTTCCGGCTAAACAGGGGTTAGTTTGTGGCAAAGAGGGCTGGTTAAGTGGCCATAGCAGCCTGACCCAAATGGGCCACGGCGCGGTGAAAACCGTAGCTGTCACCTTCTTGCAAGGCTTCCCGGTGGCGGGACTCAATACAAAATCCCCGAGCAGTGAACTGACTATCACCACCGTCAACAGTGAACGCATGGTGTTAAGTAATGAGAAATCCCCTGACAGCTGGCTGGTATTGCCTTTCAGCGCGCAATTCAACGGATGGCAGGCGGTAAACCAGGTTGTCGTTCAGATGCCAGCCAGCGAGGCCGCTGATGAGAGCGCACTCCATGCACGCCTGCAAGAAGTTCGCAAAGTCTGGTCACCGTGGATCGACAGCGATACCGCGCTCAAAGTGTTACTGGTCGATCAACTTCATCCGGAGTTAAAAGACCCGGCAGCAGCGGTCTACCGCACGCTTAACTAACGCAAAAGGAGATTGCATGGAGACGTTACAACAGCGCCTGGCGAACAGCCCATTAGCGGACAATCTGGCCGATATCACCCGTCAAATTCAGGCCAATCCGGCAGATGCCGATCTGCGTGCCGCCTTTGTGCAAATGTTGTGTCTGGCAGGCAACTGGTCACGTGCACAGACGCAATTGCAATCCTGGTTAGCGATGACGCCGCAGGCCCAGCCCACCGTCACCTTATTGCAGCAGGCGATTGCCGGTGAGCAGCTACGTGAAGCTGTGCTGAAAGGCGAAGCTGAACCACAATTACCAGGCAGCAGTTGGTCATGGTGTGAAACGTTGCTGGCGGCACTGCGTGCAGACCTTGCAGGCGAGCATGCTCAAGCCACTGGGATGCGCATGGAAGCGTTGAATCAGGCCGAAGCCAATCCCGGTTCGCTTCAACAGCAGGCGCACATGGCTGATTTCGCCTGGCTGATGGACGGCGACAGTCGCTTTGGCCCGGTATGCGAAGTTATCGCCAATGGCCGCTATTACTGGATTCCGTTTGCCGCCATCCGCGAAATGCAGTTCCAGCCACCCAGTGGCGTCACCGATCTGGTGTGGCGTCACACGCGGGTGCAGTTGGTCGATGGTAGTGAACAAGTGTGCCAAATTCCGGCGCGCTATCCGTTGCTGGCAGGTGCTGATGAGCGCTATCTGCGCGCCAGCGTGACGGAGTGGCAAGCATTGGATGAGGATAACAGCCAGTTTATCGGTCACGGCCAGAAAGTATGGTTGAGTGACAGTGCGGAACACCCGTTATTGACGTTGCAACATCTCACTTTCGATGACATCGAGCCAGCCGATGAGCAGTGATCAAAGCACGCAGAATGATGGTTACGCCCAATTACACGGCGGCTATCGTTCACGTAAAAATCGCGACGCCTTAACCGCACGCGACAAGCTGCAGTCATCGCTGCTGGATCGTTTGACTGACCACTCGCCAGACAAAACCCATGAACCCACCAACAGCATGTTAATCACCCATAACACGCTAGGGTGCTATGTTCTGCGTGATTTTGAGTGGCTGTTTAACACCTTCAACAATGAAGCTTATCAAGATATTAGTGCGTATGGCGATGTACAGCGGTCGGTGTGGAACTTTGGTGTGGCACCGCTGGCCGGGCAGAACATCTCGGATATTGAATGGCAGGATATGCAGCGCAAAATGACCGATGCCATTCTGCATTACGAGCCGCGCATTCTGCCGCAAGGCTTACAGGTGAGGTGCGTTAGCGACCTGAAATCACTCAGTTTGCACAACATGTTGTCGATTGAGATTAAAGGGCGGCTGTGGTGCGTGCCTTATCCGCTGGAGTTTCTCTTCCGTACGCAAGTTGACCTGGAAAGCGGTCATTTCGAACTATTGGATGCAGGCTAATCATGGACAGCAAACTGCTCGATTATTACAACCGCGAACTCGCTTATCTGCGTGAGATGGGCGCGGAGTTTGCTGCGCATTATCCCAAAGTGGCTGGGCGTTTGGGGATGCGCGGTATAGAGGTCGCTGACCCATACGTTGAGCGCATGATGGAGGGTTTTGCCTTTCTGACCTCGCGCGTGCAGCTGAAAATGGATGCCGAGTTCCCGCGTTTTTCACAGCGTATGCTGGAAATGATTGCGCCAGGCTACCTTTCGCCCACACCTTCGATGGCGATTGCACAACTGACCCCCGACACGCAAAAAGGGGATATCAGCAATGGCTTCATGGTACCGCGCGGCACCATGATGGAGAGCCAGCATCTGAAGAAAAGCGGCGTCACCTGCAGCTATACCACGGCGCACGATGTGATGCTGCAACCCCTGCACATCAGCGAGGTGTCGCTTGGCGGCGTCCCTGCGGATATTCCACTCAGCGAACTCAAACTCAGTGGCATTGGCGCAGCCAGTGCGCTGCGTATCCGCGTCGAGTGCGAAGGCATCTCCTCTCTGGACCAGCTGAAGCTGGATGATGTGATGTTCTACTTGAGCGGCCCGGATATTCAGGCGCTGAAGCTGCTGGAGCTGCTGATGCAGCATCGCGTGGGCATTTTGGTGCAGTCCGTGGAGAAAAAGCCGATTCGTCGCGTGTTGGGCGATGACGCCTTGCAGCAAGAAGGGTTTTCACCTGAGCAAGCGTTGCTGCCAGACGATTTACGTAACTTCGACGGCTATCGTTTGCTGCAAGAATACTTTGCTTTCCCGGCGCGTTTTCAATTCATCAGCTTACGTCAGCTATCGCCCTTTATTCGCCAATGCGACAATGCTCAGGCTTTTGAAATCATTGTGTTATTGGACGTGGCGGATAGCGCGCTGGAGAGCGTAGTGGATGCCAGCCATTTGGCACTGCATTGCACGCCGGTGATCAATTTGTTCCCGAAGACAGCGGAACGATTAAAAGTCAGCGACAGCCAGCATGAATATCATCTGGTGGTCGATAACATTCGCCCGCTGGATTATGAAGTCCACTCGGTCAAGCGTCTGTTTGCCACCGCTGAAGGCAAGCGAGAAGAGCAGGTCTTCCGTCCCTTCTGGAGCACCTTCAGCGGTGACGGCGGTGATTACGGAGCCTATTTCTCACTGCGCCGCGAACAACGTACGCTGTCCGAGCATGCGCAGCGCTACGGCACGCGTACCGGCTACATCGGTTCGGAAGTCTTTCTCTCGCTGGTGGATGAGCAGCACACGCCGTGGCGCGATGACCTGCGCTATCTCTCTGCCGATGTGATGTGTACCAGCCGTGATTTGCCGCTGATGTTGTTGCAGCAAGAGCAGGGCAATTTTGTCATGCCAGATTCCATCCCGGTTGGCCAGTTACGGCTGCGTAAGGGGCCGACGCCGCCGCGTCCAGCTCTGGCCGAAGGCCTCTCTTCGTGGCGCTTGATCAGCCATCTGCAAATGAACTACCTCAGCCTAATGGACAGTGACGAAGGTGAGGGCGCCGCCGCACTGCGCCAGCTTCTCAGCCTGTACGCCAATTTAGCGGATGCGCCCGTTTCGCGTCAGATTGAAGGCATTCGCCATTGCCAACTGAGTGCGGTGAATCGCCGCGTACCCGAACCGGGCCCGGTGGTGTTTGCGCGCGGTGTCAGTATCACGCTGGAGGTGGATGAGCAGGCCTTCTCAGGGGCCAGTCCCTGGTTACTGGGCAGTGTGCTAGAGCGCGTCTTCGCTCGGCTGGTGGCGTTGAACAGTTTCACAGAGTTCACCCTGAACAGCCAACAGCGTGGGGAAGTCGGTTACTGGCCGCCACGCATGGGCAAGAAGGCACTGATATGAGTGAACCTGCGCAAGTGATCCCATTGCAGCGTGCCACGCGCCTGCCAGATGATTTCTGGCAGGCCGTGATGGCCGCACCCTGGCGCTACGATCTCTTTCAGTTGCTGCGCAAAGTGGATGCGCAGAGTGGTCAGCGCTATGCGTTAGGTCGTGCGCCACTGCCAAAATTTGAAGCGGTGCGTATTGGGCAAACACCTTCGCTGGCTTTCGCACCCGCAGCGCTGGCAAAAGTCAGTCAGCGTGAACAGGACGGTCGTCATCAGGTATCCCTTTACAGCTTTGGCTTGTTTGGTCCCAACGGGCCGCTACCGACGCACCTGACCGAGTATGTGTACGAACGTATCGTGCACCATCAAGACCATAGCTTCGCGGCTTTTGCCGATCTGTTCCATCATCGTGCTGCCTTGTTGTTTTATCGTGCCTGGGCCGATGCTCAGCCGACGGCATCGCTGGATCGCCGTGATGACAGCCGCTTCCGTGACTACCTGGCATGTCTCTCTGGTCTTGGGTTGCCTGCGCAGCAGCAGGCCAGTTCACTCAGCTTGCATGCACGATTGATGTTGGTGGGCCACCTAAGCCGTCATGGTCACGATGCAGAGGGGTTAGTCCGCATTCTACGCCTCTATTTTGGCGTGCCGGTGGCGATTGAAGAGAATGTGCCGCAATGGCTCTCTCTGGATAAGCGCGATCAGGCGCGTTTAGGTGCGGGAAGACATATGCCGCGCTTAGGGCAATCCGGGTTTCTCGGCATTGCCGTGCGCGATGTTCAACATCGGTTTCGTTTGCGTATGGGGCCGCTCAGCGCGGAACAATATGCCCACTTCCTGCCAGACGAACCGGGCGCACGTGAAGTTCGTGACTGGGTTCGTCACTACCTTGGCATTGAGATGCAATGGGACCTCACGCTCATTTTGGCTGCGGATGCGGTACAGGGCGTGAAGCTGAGCGGCAACAGTCGACTCGGTTATACCAGTTGGCTGGGGCAACGCCACCAGCCGCAAGATCGCGACGATTTTGTTTTTGAGGTTGAGGCTACAGCACGTTAGCCACCCACTTTTCTGCTTTACCGCCTGCTTCTTACATCAAAGAGACTCACTATGTCTGAAATCAGCCGTGCCGTATTGTTCGGCAAATTGGATACGCTGTTATTTACCTCGCTGGAAAGCGCGACCGCTTTTTGTAAGTTGCGCGGCAACCCTTATGTTGAATTGGTGCATTGGTTACATCAGTTGATGCAGCAGCAAGAGGGCGACCTGCAGCGGGTAATCAGCCATTTTTCACTGGATGAAAACGCGCTGACGCGAGATGTCGTTGCCGCCCTTGACCGCCTGCCACGCGGTGCAAGTGCCGTTTCCGATCTCGCTGAACACATTGATAGTGCAGTGGAGCGAGCCTGGGTTTACGCCTCGCTCAAATACGGTGCCACGCGCATACGTGGCGGCCATCTGCTGATCGGTATGCTAAAAACCTTCAACCTCGCCAGTGTGTTAAAGGGCATCTCACCGCAATTCGCTCGCATCAATGCCGATGCGTTGTTGGAGCAGTTCGATCACGTGCTGGGCAGCAGCAAAGAAGCGCAGCAGACTGCGATACAGCCCAATGCTGAAAACGTCACCCCGCCTGCAGGTACAAATACCCTAGCGCAGTACGGCCAGGACCTCACCGCGCGTGCCCGTGAAGGCCGCATCGATCCTGTGACTGGACGCGACGAAGAGATCCGTCAGATGGTGGATATCTTGATGCGTCGCCGTCAAAACAACCCATTGCTGACGGGGGAAGCCGGGGTGGGTAAAACCGCGGTGGTAGAAGGTCTGGCCTTGCGTATTGCCGCAGGCGATGTCCCTGCATCACTGCGTGATGTGCAGTTGTGGCTGCTGGATATCGGCATGCTACAGGCGGGTGCCGGGATGAAAGGCGAGTTCGAGGCGCGTTTGCAGGCACTGATCAATGACGTGCAATCCAGCCCCACGCCGATTGTGCTGTTTGTGGATGAGATCCACACGCTGGTGGGGGCGGGCGGACAACAGGGTACGGGCGATGCCGCCAACCTGTTAAAACCGGCACTGGCGCGTGGGCAACTGCGCACCATCGGGGCCACCACTTGGGCTGAATATAAAAAATATATCGAGAAAGATCCGGCGCTGACGCGCCGATTCCAGACCGTACAGGTGCAGGAGCCGGGTGAAGCCAAAGCGATTCTGATGCTGCGCAGTACCGTAAGTGCTTTGGAAAAACATCATCAGGTATTACTGCTGGATGAAGCGGTCAGCGCCGCAGTCAAGCTATCGCATCGCTATATTCCCGCCCGCCAGTTACCGGATAAAGCGGTGGCATTGCTGGATACGGCCTGTGCGCGTGTGGCGGTAAGCCAAGGTGCTCAGCCTGCGGCACTGGAAGATTGTTTACATCGTCTGGCGGCGCTCGACATCGAAGCGGAAATCATTGCACGTGAAATCACTGTTGGTTTGGGCGATGTGGCGCGTCAGCAAGAGATGGCAGCACAGCGTGTTGCGCTGGAAGCTGAACGTGATGCACTTGAACAACGCTGGCAACAAGAGCGTGAGCTGGTAGAGCAACTGATAGCCCTACGCGCACGCTGTGTGGTGGAGGGCGAAGCGATGCTGCGTGAGGCGTTAGATAGCACCCAGCAGCAGTTGCGTGAAGTGCAGGGTGAAGCACCCCTGCTGTTTGCCGCCGTGGATGCCAGCGTGGTGGCTGCCGTGGTCTCAGACTGGACCGGGATCCC
This sequence comes from Pantoea sp. Pa-EAmG, assembly GCF_030024295.1. Classification (NCBI taxonomy): domain Bacteria; kingdom Pseudomonadati; phylum Pseudomonadota; class Gammaproteobacteria; order Enterobacterales; family Erwiniaceae; genus Pantoea; species Pantoea sp. Pa-EAmG. The sequence goes on along the minus strand of NZ_JASEWO010000160.1, from coordinate 3,156 downwards.
CCTGGGCCGCATGGTGAAAAATGAGATCGACGCGGTGTTGAACCTCGCTGACACCTTGAATCAGCGCGTCATAGGTCAGCGTCACGGTTTGGATTTGATCGCGAAACGTGTGCGTACCTCACGCGCGCGTCTCGACAATCCCAACAAGCCCGTTGGCGTGTTCATGCTGTGTGGTCCTTCGGGCGTGGGTAAAACTGAGACCGCGCTGGCCCTGGCCGAGTCTTTGTATGGCGGTGAGCAGAACATCATCACCATCAACATGAGTGAGTTCCAGGAAGCGCACACGGTTTCGACCTTAAAGGGAGCGCCTCCGGGCTACGTTGGCTACGGCGAGGGCGGTGTGCTGACCGAAGCCGTGCGCCGTCGGCCTTACAGCGTTGTCTTGCTGGATGAGATCGAGAAAGCCCATCCCGATGTGCATGAGCTGTTCTTCCAGGTATTTGATAAAGGCTGGATGGAGGATGGCGAAGGCCGCCATATCGACTTCCGCAACACCATCATCATTCTCACCTCTAACGTTGGAACACAGTTGATCAGTGCGCTTTGCGCCGATCCTGAGTTAATACCCGATCCTGAATCGCTCAGCACCGCCCTGCGAAAACCGCTGCTGGAGGTGTTCCCCCCTGCGCTGCTTGGCCGTTTGCTGGTAGTGCCGTATTACCCCCTGAGCGATGCCATGCTGGCTGAGATTGTGCAGTTGCAGTTGGCACGCATTGTTCGTCGTCTGGCAGACAACCACAGCATTGAGGCCGAGATTGATGCCTCTGTGGTGAGCCAGATCGTTCAACGTTGCACCGAGGTGGAATCAGGCGGCCGCATGGTCGATGCCATCCTCACGAATACCCTGTTGCCGCAGATGAGCCAGATGTTGCTCAGCGCCCATGCCCGCGATGAACGCTATCGTCGAGTGCAGGTGCGTTGTGAGCAAGGTGAGTTTGTTTGCCAGTTCGATGTTTAAAGCCGTTAGTTCTCAGAGAGTTTTCGAATATGTCGGAACACGATAATACCCTAAACGTACCCAATGCCTTGCCGCTGGGATACCGTTTCAATGAGTTTGAAATTAAAGAAGTTATCGGTGGTGGCGGCTTTGGCATTGTCTATCGAGCCTGGGACCATCAACTCGAACGCGATATCGCGATCAAAGAGTTTATGCCTGCCTCACTGGCGGTGCGCAGTGACGATCTCAACCTGGTGCTGCGCAGTGAGCGTCTCAGCAAAACCTTCCACGCCGGTTTGAACAGTTTTATTCAGGAAGCGCGTTTGCTGGCGCGGTTTAACCATCCCAACTTGCTCCATGTGCTGCGTTTCTGGGTACAGAACGATACCGCCTATATGGGCACGGTGTTTTACAGCGGCACCACACTGTCGAACTTTCGTGAGCGTAATCCGCGGTTGGTTGATGAAACCTGGATTCGCCGCTTACTGCCGCCATTATTGGGTGCCATTAAAACCATTCACGAAGCCGGTTATCTGCATCGTGACATCTCGTTAGATAACATTCAGATCCAGAGCAACGGCGAGCCCGTGCTGCTCGATTTTGGTTCCGCACGTAAAACTATCGGCAATCTGTCCGATGAGAGCGAAACCATGTTGCGGCCGGGTTATGCGCCGATCGAGCAGTACAGCGACAACGATGAAAGTGAGCAAGGTGCCTGGACGGATATCTACGCACTGGGTGCCGTTCTGCATACCTTGATTACTGGCGCACCGCCGCCAGTCAGTGTGGTGCGCAGCATTGAGGATAACTACCTGCCACTGGCGCCGCGCCGCCTACCCGGCTTCTCACCCGCGTTATTGAGTGCGGTCGACCATGCATTGGCGCTCAAGCCTGAAGATCGCCCGCAGAGTATTGATGCTTTTGCCGATCTGATGGCGCTGCCAGAACGCGAGTCCGAGCCTGTGCTGAGTGCCAAAATCAGCGGGCCGGGCACCATGCTGGTACCGATTGAGGAACCGGAAGAGGAGGTCGCCGCCTCGCCAATTAAAGCGTTACTGCGTCATCGATTTGCGCTGCCAGGCCTAGTGGCTGCCGGTGTGCTGGTGGGGCTTTGTGTGGGTCTGATGATGTCTGGTGGCAGTGAGGATGCTCCCGCCGTTGAAACGGCTCAGGTTAGCGCACCTTCCACGACGCCAGCACCCGTTGAATCCACCCCCGTTGCACCTGCCACGCCACCTAAGGCCGAACCTGCGCCTGTGCCAGCCGAACCGGTCGCGCAGGTATATATAAAGCTGCAGCAGGGCGAGCATGTGCAGGTGAATGGCAAATCTCAGGCACTGGTACCGGCGACCAATGGCTTTGCCTCGTTACAGTTGGCGCCCGGTTCTTACACCTTCGCCATCAGCGGCCAGGCTGGCACGCGTGAGCAAACCTTGCAGATTAGCCAGGAAGGCGTCTGGTTGCTCGATCCACAAAGTTAATTGTTAAGGACTTACTTATGTTCTCACGCATCACCGCACAGCTGCCGGTGGACGGTCTGCTGTTCCGGACACTGAAGGGCACCGAGGCGCTCTCCCACTCATTTACGCTGGAGGCCGAGCTGCTCTCCACCGATGCGCGCGTGGACCGCCACGCGCTGCTGGGGCAGCCGGTGACGTTCACGCTGCCGACGCAGAGCCTGCTGGCCCCGCGCTACCTGAACGGCAAAATTACCCGGGTGGCGGTGCGCAGCGAGGAGCTGAACGGCACGCGCTACGCGGTGTACGCGCTGACGGTGGAGCCGGACCTGTGGCCGATGAAGCGTGACCGCAACCTGCGCATCTTCCAGGGGCAGACGGTGCCGCAGATAGTGCAGACGCTGCTGAAGGAGTACGGGGTGAACGTGGAGTCGCGGCTGAGCGGCAGCTACCGGGTGTGGGAATACTGCGTGCAGTATCAGGAGAGCAGCTTTGACTTCATCAGCCGGCTGATGGAGCTGGAGGGGATTTACTACGGCTTCCGGCACGAGGCGGAGCGTCACGTGATGGTGCTGTGGGACGCGGCGGACCAGCACCAGGCGTTCCCGGGCTACGAGACGATTGCTTACCACGTGACGCCGTCGGGCGGGAGCGTGACGGAGGAGGGCATCAGCCAGTGGTCGCTGGCGGAGAGCGTGACGCCTGGAATGTACAGCACGGACGACTACGACTTCCGCAAGCCGAACGCGTGGATGCTGCAGG
>NZ_JASEWO010000365.1:0-1091 GCF_030024295.1 Pantoea sp. Pa-EAmG | reverse complement strand
ACCAGCAGCGGCTACCAGAGTAGGGAACCAGTCGTTACTGCCAAACATATCGTTGATGACCGTACCGGGCTTAATGTGACCCGGCCATCGGATCATCGCCGGAACACGGAAACCGCCCTCCCAGCCGGTATTTTTCTCACCGCGGAACGGCGTCATACCGGAGTCAGGCCAGGTGGCGATCATCGGGCCATTGTCCGTGGTATAGAGCACGATAGTATTGTCTTCGATGCCGAGATCTTTAATTTTCTTGAGCACCTCACCAACAATCTTGGCATGTTCCACCATACCGTCGGCGTAATCGCCTAACCCCGTCACGCCCTTATCGGCGGGTTTGATATGCGTTTTATTGTGCATGCGCGTGGTATTAAACCAGGTGAAGAATGGTTTATTGGCTTTGACCTGACGTTCCATAAAATCGTTATTGGCTGCCAGCGTCTCCTCATCCACGGTTTCCATGCGTTTCACGTTGAGCGGGCCGGTATCTTCGATCTTGCCATCGGCAGTCGATTTAATCACCCCGCGCGGACCGAACTGTTTCTTGAACTCAGGATCTTTTGGATAGTCTGGATTTTCCGGTTCCTCTTCGGCATTCAGGTGATAAAGATTGCCGAAGAACTCATCAAAACCGTGTGCGGTGGGGAGAAACTCGTTGCGATCGCCGAGGTGGTTTTTACCGAATTGTCCGGTGGCATAGCCCAGTTGTTTAAGAATCGAGGCGATGGTCGGGTCCTCTTTTTGCAGACCCTGTGGCGCGCCCGGCATCCCCACCTTACTCATCCCGGTGCGGAACGGCATTTGCCCGGTGATAAAGGACGATCGGCCTGCAGTAGAACTCTGTTCTGCATAGTACGAGGTAAACTTCGCACCCTCCGCCGCAATACTGTCGATATTCGGCGTCTTGTACCCCATCATTCCCTGGTTGTAGGTACTGATGTTCCAGTAGCCAATATCGTCACCAAATATCACGACAATATTGGGTTTATCTTTATTCTGCTCGGGGGCGGTGGCCGGTGCGCTGTTGTCTGGCGCCGCATGGGCACTCCAGGAACAGCAGGCCACCGAAAGCATTGAGGCGAGAAGCGATTTACCAA
>NZ_JASEWO010000017.1:0-40561 GCF_030024295.1 Pantoea sp. Pa-EAmG | reverse complement strand
CATCGCCGCCGTTTAAACCGTTAGGTCGTATCCGTCCGGGTTCGACATAATCAGAATCAGGAAAAATCATGAACAAAAATTATCGTGTTATCTGGAATTATGCCCAGCAATGTTATGTCGTGGCCTCGGAACTGGCGCGCGGCAAAGTGAAGTCTTCCTGCTCTGGTGCAGCGACAAATAAATCATCCCTGATTATCGGCGCGCTGGGCTCGGCGCTGCTGCTGGCTGGTTCACCGGCGGCGCTGGCCTCTTCTCATGGCGCAATGGTAAACGGCCCTGAGGATAAGCTGGAACTGAGCAACCAGACGCTGCAGGCGACCGGTAACGATCGTTATGGGCTGCTGGTGCAGAATGGCGGGCAGGCCAGCGCCACGGATGTCATCGTGCTCAATGATGGCAATAACGGCTACGGTGTATTCTCCACCCTTGCGTCTTCTGCGATTGAGATGACACGCGGCAGCGTGCAAACCACGGGCGATGGCGGCTACGGTGTGGTCGCCAGCCGGACTGGCACTTTAAAACTCGATGGCACCCGCGTGGAAACCACCGGAAAAACCGCCTACGGCGCCTACGCTTCTTCGGCCGGTATCATTAACAGCCAGAACGCAGACTATATAACGCACGGCGACAGTGCCTATGGTGTTTATTCGCGCGCTGCGGGTTCGCTGATCGATATCACAGGCGGCAGCGTCACCACCAGTGGCACCAAGGCTTATGGTTTGGTGGCGGGTTCCGGCGGCAGCCTGACTGCGGATGGCGTAAATGTGGTCACCCATGGCGACCAGTCCTTTGGTGTTTTTGCTAACCTGGCCGGGACAGAAGTTACGCTGGCAGGTGGAGCAGTGACGACCAGCGGTACCAACGCCTACGGTCTGGCAGCGATTTCCGGTGGCAAACTCAACGCCAGCGGCGTGCAGGTTGCGACCAGCGGGCAGGATGCCCACGGTCTGTACGTCGCTGGCTCGGGGACGATGACCGCCTCAGATGCCCACGTCAGCACCTCTGGCCGGAATGCACATGGCGGCTACGCCAGCGGCGAGGGCTCTGTGCTCAACGTGGACAATAGTACATTTGTGGTTACTGGCGCCGGTGCTAATGGCCTGCTTGCAGATCCAAAATCGACGCTGAATGCGTCGAACTCTGAAATAGAAGTTACCGGCAGTGGTTCAGGCGTGGCCGCCAATGGTTCCGGAACGGTGCTGAGTCTCTCTGACAGCCGGATAAAAGTCGGTCAGCAGGGCGGATATGCAGCGTTTAGCTATGACAACAGTACTATAAATCTGAAGAACGTAGATATTGTCACTGATGCAAACAATTCAGCGCTGTTATCAGCATTTTCAGGCGATATCAATGCCGAAAATGTTTCTGTACAGGCACGCAGCGGTGGTTTCGGAATTCTGGTGCAGGATGGAAGTACATTCACCGGGCAGAATATCACCATTGATAAAAGTGGTATCGATAAAGATGGCTTTAACGCCGCGCTCAACATCCAGAATGTGTATAACCCGGACCTAATCAATTACCTTAATCTGGCTGATTCGAATATTAATATTACAGGCGAAAATGCCACCGGCATTCTTTCTCAGAGCCAGGCCATGCTGGCGGACACTAAACTCGCCAATACCCGCGTCACCGCCACCGGCGGCACCGCCGTCAATGTGCTGACCGGCACCAGCATGAACATCGACGCTAATAATTCGGTGCTGAGCGGCAGCACGCTGCTGAAAACCGGCTATAACACAGCAGAAGGTTCAACCGCCGGGTCAGTGGTACTGAACGGCAGCAACCACTCGCTGTTCATCGGTGACGTGGACATCGACCGCAGCCAGACGCAGGACAGCCAGATCAACCTGAGCGGCAGCTCGGTGTGGACCGGTGCGTCATCCGGCCTCAATACGCTGACGCTGAACGACAACAGCCAGTGGAACATCATGGACAACAGCAGCGTGGATGCGCTGACCGCGAACAACAGCGTGATCAACTTGGCGCACAATACCGCGAACTTCACGGTGCTGACCGTCAACGGCAACTACACGGCGGACAATGCCACGCTGGTGATGAACGCGGCGCTGGGCGGCGACACCTCGGCCACCGACCGGCTGCACGTGCTGGGCGACGTCAATGGCAACACCGACGTGGTGGTGAACAACGCCGGCGGCAGCGGCGCGCAGACCATTCAGGGCCTGCAACTGATTCAGGTGGACGGCGCGACCAACGGCGAATTCCGTCAGAAAGGGCGTATTGTCGCCGGTGCCTATGACTACAACCTGGTAAAAGGCGCGGATCAGCACGGCTGGTATCTGGTGAGCGACAAAAACGGCAGCGAGACCGATCCGGTTAATACCGATCCGGTGACCGCACCGGGCGAAGGCACCGGCGGTGACATCATCGCGCCGCCGGCGGAGCTGCACAATATGATCGTGCGCCCGGAAGCGGCGAGCTACAGCGCCAACCTCGCGGCGGCCAACACGCTGTTCGCCACCAGCATGGACGATCGCCCGGGCGTCACGCAGTACACGGACGCGAACGGCCGGCAGCAGCACACCCGCCTGTGGCTGCGCAACAGCGGCGGTCACAACCATCAGAAAGACAGCAGCGGCCAGCTGAAAACCGACACCAACCGCTATGCTATCCAGCTGGGCGGTGACCTGGCAACCGGCACGCTGCACGGCGCGGACAGCCTGCGCCTCGGCGCGATGGCCGGCTACGGCAACGCGCAGAGCAAATCGCGCTCGGCGGTGAGCGGCTATCAGTCGCGCGGTCAGGTGCACGGCTACAACCTGGGCATTTACGGCACCTGGCAGCAGAACGCGGCGGCGCGCAGCGGCGCGTTTATCGACAGCACGCTGAGCTACGGCTGGTTCGACAACAGCATCAAGGGCGAGGACATCGGCGAGGAGTCCTACAAGTCGAAGGGCATCCTGGCGTCGCTCGCCGGCGGCTACAGCGCCGAAGTGGCGACGCTCTCCGAGTCGACCGGCTTCTGGCTGCGTCCGCAGGCGATGCTGAACTGGCAGGGCGTGAAGGGCGATGACCTGACGGAAGGCAATGGCACCCGCGTACGCGGCACCGGTGAAAATAACCTGCAGAGCCACGTCGGCGTGCGCGCCTCACTGCGCTCCGGGCTGGAGCAGGGGCGCAGCGTGGAGCCGTACGTCGAGGCCAGCTGGGTGCACAACACCCGCGCGCTGGGCACCTCAATGAACGGCGTTACCATCCATCAGGCCGGCACGCGCAACGCCGGTGAGCTGAAGCTGGGCGTCGATGCCACGCTGAATGCCAACGTCAACCTGTGGGGCGGCGTAGCGCAGCAGCTGAGCAGCCACAGCTACAGCGACACCAGCGCCATCGCCGGCGTGAAGGTCAGCTTCTGATGCTCAACGGCTCCCGCAACGGGGGCCGTTTTTTTATGCCCGCCCGCGTTCTCCGCTTTTGTTTACTGCTCACCTGACGTGTTAACACAGAATTAATTGATCTGGAACATAGCGCGGCGACTTACTTTTTGTAGTCCTGCGACTACAGCCGTATGCCGGTGCTCTCATATTCACCCTTCCGCGATTTTGCGAATATTTTCCCATCAGCCGCTCTGGCAGAGATTAATTAAGGCCGGTAAGACAGCGCATCACCGTAAATAGCGTGATGGCTGTGTATTCCGCGCCTGCCCGTTAATAACCGCTTATTCCGCTTATTGCCGGAAGGGATTGCTTTAACCTGAATCAGGAAAAGAATATGAACAAGAGCTATCGCGTTATCTGGAATTATGCCCTGCAATGTTATGTCGTCACCTCGGAACTGGCGCGCGGCAAAGTCAAATCATCCTGCTCCGGTAAAGCGGCGAATAAATCAGCACTGATCGGCGGCGCGCTGGGCTCGGCGCTGCTGCTGGCCGGTTCACCGGCGGCGCTGGCGGCCAACGGTGCCACCATCAGCGATCCGGCGCAGCCGGTTGAACTGAATAATCAGACGCTGCAGGCGACCGGTGACAAAGCTTATGGACTACTGGTGCAGAATGGCGGCAAGGCAAGCGCCACCGACGTGACGGTGCTGAATGCCGGCACCAGCGGCTACGGTGTGTTTTCCACCGTCGGCGCTGCCTCTGCGGAGATGACGCGCGGCAACGTGACCACTACCGGTACCGGCGGCTACGGCGTCGTGGCCAGCCTGACCGGCGCTGTGAAGACCAACGGCACAAAGGTGGAAACTTCCGGCCAGACCGCCCACGCCGCGTATGCCTCTTCAGCAGGTATCATCAACAGCACTGACACCGACTATGTCACTCACGGCGACGGCGCGTATGGTGCTTATTCGCGCGCGGCGGGTTCGCTGATCGATTTAACCGGCGGCAGCGTTACTACCGACGGTACCAGGGCCTACGGTCTGGTGGCGGGATCTGGCGGCCTACTCAATGCCAGCGATGTGCAGGTGAACACCAGCGGCGACCAGTCTTATGCTGTGATGGTCGCTGACAAAGGTAGTGAACTGACGATGACGGGCGGCAACGTGACCACGACCGGGATGAAAGCCTACGGCCTGGCCGCGGGTTCCGGCAGCAAGCTCAGTGCCAGCGGCGTACGGGTGAGAACCAGCGGTGACCAGTCGAATGGCGTGACCGCTAACAATACCGGTACTAAAGTGAACCTGGAGAACAGTACGTTCACAACCGCCGGAGCCAGCGCGATTGGTCTGTATGCCGGCAGCGCTTCAGCTTTAAACGCCAGCAATGTGCAGGTTAGCACCAATGGCGACCATGCTTATGGTGTATATACCGCGAGCGGCGCACATCTTGATGTTTCAGGAGCAGAAATCACGACCTCCGGCCAAAATGCTGATGCTGTCTATGTAAGCGGTGAGGGTTCGCAGTTAAATATCGATAACACGACCATAGCTGCCAGTGGTGGCGGAGCCAATGGTCTTAAAGCTGATGGGAAATCAACGCTTACTGCCGCTAACACTAATATTACAGTCACTGGCAGCGGCTCAGGTATCTCTGCGTCCGCAGACGGTACAGAACTGAACCTGACAGACAGCCGCATTGAGATGGGGCATGAAGCCGGATATGTAGCTTATGTCACGTACGGCAGCATTGCTAATCTCAGGAATGTTGAGATTGTTACTGATGCTAGTAAATCAGCGCTGCTTACCGCATTTTCTGCCACGACCAATGCGAGCGATGTTTCCGTAGTGGCTCGCGGCGGTGGCTATGGCATCCTTGTACAGGATGGCAGCACATTCACGGGAAATAACATCACTATTAATAAAAGCGGTATCGATGCCGAAAGGTATAACGCCGCTATCAGCTTGCAGAATAATTATATTTTTGATTTAACCAATGCCTTGTCATTAACTAATTCAAATATCAGGGTTTCCGGCGAGAATGCTACAGGTATTCTCTCCCCGACGCAGGCCACGCTGGCGGATATTAAACTGGCGAATACCGCTATCACCGCCACCGGCGGCACCGCCGTTAACGTGCTGACCGGCACCAGCATGAAAATCGACGCCGACAACTCGCTGCTGAGCGGCAGCACGTTGCTGAAAACCGGCTATAACACAGCAGAAGGTTCGACCGCCGGCTCGGTGGTGCTGAACGGCAGCAACCACTCGCTGTTTGAAGGCAACGTAGACATTGACCGCAGCCAGACCACCGACAGCCAGATCAACCTGAGCGGCAGCTCGGCGTGGACCGGTGCGTCTTCCGGCCTGAATACGCTGACGCTCAGCGACAACAGCCAGTGGAACATCACCGGCAACAGCAGCGTCGATACGCTCAACGCCAGCAACAGTACGCTGAACTTCACCCACGACGGCGCCGGCTTCAGCACCCTGACGGTCAACGGCAACTACAGCGGCGACAACAGCACGCTGGTGATGAACGCGGCGCTGGGCGACGACCACTCCGCCAGCGATAAGCTGCACATCCTCGGCGACAGCAGCGGCAGCACCGACGTGGTGGTCAACAACGCCGGTGGCAGCGGTGCGCAGACCCTTCAGGGCCTGAACATCATTCAGGTGGATGGCGCTAACAACGGCGAGTTCCGTCAGAAAGGGCGTATTGTCGCCGGTGCCTATGATTACAGCCTGGTGAAGGGCGCGGATCAGCACGGCTGGTATCTGGTGAGCGATAAAAACAGCAGCGAACCCGATCCGGTGGTGACGCCGGGCGAAGGTGAGGGCGGCCAGATCGTCGAGCCGCCGGTAAATCAGCACAACATGATCGTGCGTCCGGAAGCGGCGAGCTACAGCGCCAACCTGGCGGCGGCCAACACGCTGTTTACCACCAGCATGGACGACCGTCCGGCGGAAACCTTCTACACCGACGCCAGCGGCCAGCAGCAGAGCACGCGCCTGTGGCTGCACAACAGCGCCGGCCACAGCCGGGTGACAGACAGCAGCGGCCAGCTGAAGTCAGACACCAACCGCTACGCCATTCAGCTGGGCGGCGACGTGGCGAGCGGCACGCTGAGCGGCAGCGACAGCCTGCGCCTCGGCGCGATGGCCGGCTACGGCAACGCGCAGAGCAAGTCGCGCTCGGCGGTGAGCGGCTACCAGTCACGTGGCCAGGTTAACGGCTACAGCCTGGGCGTGTACGGTAGCTGGCAGCAGAATGCGGCAGAGCAGAGCGGCGCGTTCGTCGACAGCGCGCTGAGCTACGGCTGGTTCAACAACAGCGTGAAGGGCGATGACATCGGCCAGCAGTCGTATAAATCCAAAGGCATCAGCGCGTCGCTGGCCGGCGGCTACCGCGCCGAAGTGGCGACGCTGAGCGACAGCACCAGCCTGTGGCTGCGTCCGCAGGCGCAGCTGAACTGGCAGGGCGTGAAGGCGGACGACGTGAAAGAGCAGAACGGCAGCCGCGTGCAGGCCACCGGTGAGGATAACCTGCAGAGCCGGCTCGGCGTGCGCGCCTCGCTGCGCGCACTGCTCGACCCGCAGTCGCAGAGCGCCGTCGAGCCGTACGCCGAAGCGAACTGGCTGCACAACAGCAAGGCGTTCGGCACCGCGCTGAACGGCGTCAACATTCAGCAAGCGGGCACGCGTAACGCCGCCGAGGTGAAGCTGGGCGTGGACGCGCGGCTGAACGCGAACGTCAATCTGTGGGGCGGCGTGGCGCAGCAGCTGGGCAACCACAGCTACAGCGACACCAGCGCGGTGGCGGGCGTGAAAGTCAGCTTCTGATAAGTGACATATAATAGAACCGGTGGGGCGTGTCGCCTCACCGGTTTTTTTGTATCTGCAATGCGGAGGTAAGGTGTCATCATCCGTACAACCCGAGTCCGGCCAGCCGATCATTCTTTATGATGGACAATGCAAGCTGTGTAATGCCTGGGTGATTTTTCTGCTGCGCCACCGCTTGCCGCGCGATTATCACTTTGCGGCGATCCAGAGCGAGCGCGGCAAACAGCTGCTGCAGCGCGCCGGATTACCGCACGATAACATCCGCACTATCGTGTTACTGCGCGATGGGCAGCACTGGCTGCGCGCGCAGGCCATCTGTCGCATTATGTACTCGCTGCCCTGGCCGTGGCGCGCCTGTGGCGTTCTGCGTTATCTGCCGGACGGGCTCACTAACCTGATCTACAACCTGATTGCCCGCAATCGCTATCGCCTGTTTGGCCGTTATGACCAGGTACACGCGATTGAAGCAGATTATCCCGGACGATTTCTGACCGACTAAAGACTGACGCGCCGGCCCTGCGCATCAATCACCACCTCACCATCCTCTTTAGTAAACGGACCGCGCTGCGCATCGGGCAGGATATCCCGCACCTGCTCAGAAGGACGGCACAGACGCGTTCCCAGTGGCGTCACCACAATCGGGCGGTTGATGAGAATCGGCTGCGCCAGCATGGCATCCAGCAGTTGCTCATCGCTCAGCGTTTCACGTACGGGCCCCAGCGCCTGCCAGGCGTCGGTGTTTTGACGCACCAGCGCGCGCAGACCAATCCCCATGGCGTCGATCAATTGCTGCAGCGTTTCACGCGTGGGTGGCGTAACCAGATAAAGCACAATGGTGGGCTCGACGCCGCTGTTGCGAATCAGTGCCAGCGTATTGCGCGAGGTGCCGCAGTCCGGGTTGTGATAGATGGTAATGTTAGTCATTGTCAGTCTCTTAACGGTCAAAGGGAAAGGCGCAGCGCCAGAGCTGCCAGCGTCACGGCCAGCACCGGTAACGTCAGGGTGATGCCGACGCGAAAATAGTAGCCCCAGCTGATGCGAATCTCTTTTTGCGCCAGTACGTGCAGCCATAGCAGCGTTGCCAGACTGCCAATCGGCGTGATTTTCGGACCCAGATCGCAGCCGATAATGTTGGCGTAAATCATCGCCTCGCGCACTACGCCCTGCGCCGTGCTGGCATCAATCGCCAGGGCGCCCACCAGCACCGTCGGCATATTATTCATGATGGAGGAGAGCAGGGCGCTGAAGAAGCCGGTGGCAAACGTTGCGCCCCACAGGCCAGTGGAAGAAAAATCGTTGAGCAAGCCGGTGAGCCAGACGGTCAGCCCGGCGTTGCGCAAACCATACACCACCAGGTACATGCCGAGCGAAAACACCACAATCTGCCACGGAGCGCTGCGCAGCACTTTACGCGTATCAATCACCTGACCCCTCCGCGCCACCAGCCACAGCATCAGTGCGCCTGCGGCGGCCACGGCACTCACCGGTACGCCCAGCGGCTCAAGGGCAAAAAAGCCAGCCAGCAATAAGAGCAGCACCAGCCACCCCGCGCGGAAAGTAGCTCGATCCCGAATTGCCGCCGCAGGCGACGTCAGCCGGGCGCGATCGTAGCTGAGCGGTAGCTCTTTGCGGAAAAACAGGTGCAGCATCAGCAATGTCGCCAGCACCGCCGCCAGCGTGACCGGCACCATCACAGCGGCGTAATCGCCAAAGCCGATCCGGAAATAGTCGGCCGAGACGATGTTAACCAGATTGGACACCACCAGCGGCAGGCTGGCGGTATCGGCGATGAACCCGGCCGCCATGACAAACGCCAGCGTGGCCCCCCGGCTGAAACCCAGCGCCAGCAGCATCGCGATCACGATAGGCGTCAGAATCAGCGCGGCTCCGTCATTGGCAAACAGCGCGGCCACTGCGGCGCCCAGCAGGATAATAAAGGAGAACAATTTTTTACCGCTGCCACCGCCCCAGCGCGCCACGTGCAGTGCCGCCCAGGCAAAAAAGCCGGCCTCATCAAGCAGCAGGCTGATGATGATCACCGCGATAAAGGTGGCGGTGGCGTTCCAGACAATCTGCCACACCGCCGGGATATCGCCGGGATGCACCACGCCCGTCAGTAGCGCCAGAAGCGCGCCGGCGCTGGCACTCCAGCCAATGCCCAGCCCGCGCGGTTGCCAGATCACCAGCAGTAAAGTAATGGCGAAAATAGTCCCTGCCAGTAACATGTTTCCTCCGGAAAGTCAGGTTGTGTTCGTTTCATATATGGTAAATCGAATATGTATGGGTAAAATTTTTTACAGACACACCGCCCGGCCATCGGTGGTCAGCTGGTCACGCTGCACCGGCAGCAGCAGGGCATGGATCGCATCGCGCTGGCATTGCCATGCCTGTTCGATCACCGTCGCTGCCCACACCGGCATATGTGGCGAAAGGCGATAGTGGATCCACTTGCCGTCACGACGATCGCTCAGCAAACCGCTGTTGCGTAGCAGCGCCAGATGACGGGAAATCTTCGGCTGCGGCAGTTGCAGAATGGCAGACAGCTCGCACACGCACAGCTCCTGACGTTCTTTCAGCAGCAGCACCAGCGTCAGACGCGTCTCATCGGAAAGGTTTTTAAACAGCTGCAGTGGCGTTAGCGGCGACATAATCCCTCCTGAATGGAAAGCAAACAGTGTGGTGCGGCGACGTGATGAAGTCAACTACATATGCGAAAAAAGAGATGTGTTTATCCTGTGATGCGCCAGGCTCACCGTGAGCGGCTTGAAGCTGGTCACAAATCTGTATTGTGGTGCCCGCGGGCCTGAGCGGAGTAAAAACGGGGCTGGCTTTGTTAACTCATTGTTAATATTGAGGGTGGCCCGTTGCCGGCAGCGATTAATGCGCCGCACGCATCACGCCATGCGTTTATTGCGCTTATTAACCTTAACGTTCTGATCCAGTCTTCCGAAGCAGGCGCGATTGATAACAGCGCCAGGGACAAACTGGAGATACTTATGCATTCCTCTGCCTTACCGATGACCACCCGAGCCCGGGTTGGCGCTATTTTCCGCGTCACCTCCGGCAACTTCCTCGAACAGTTTGATTTCTTTCTGTTCGGTTTCTATGCCACCTATATCGCGCACACCTTTTTCCCCGCCAGCAGCGAATTCGCGTCGCTGATGATGACCTTTGCGGTGTTTGGTGCCGGCTTCCTGATGCGGCCGATTGGCGCGATTGTGCTGGGCGCTTATATCGATAAGGTTGGCCGGCGCAAAGGGCTGATCGTCACACTGTCGATCATGGCGGCGGGCACCTTCCTGATCGTGCTGATTCCGTCGTACCAGTCGATTGGCCTGTGGGCGCCACTGCTGGTGCTGATTGGTCGTCTGCTGCAGGGCTTCTCGGCCGGGGCAGAACTGGGTGGCGTGTCGGTTTATCTGGCAGAGATTGCCACGCCGGGGCGCAAAGGTTTCTACACCAGCTGGCAATCCGGCAGTCAGCAGGTTGCCATCATGGTCGCGGCCGCAATGGGCTTCGCGCTCAATGCTGCGCTGGAGCAGAGCGCCATCAGCGCCTGGGGCTGGCGTATTCCGTTCCTGTTTGGCTGCCTGATCGTGCCGTTTATCTTTATTCTGCGCCGCCGTCTGGAGGAGACGCAGGAGTTCAGCGCGCGCCGTCATCATCTGGATATGCGTCAGGTATTTAGCACGCTGTTGCAGAACTGGCCGGTAGTGATTGCCGGGATGCTGATGGTGGCGATGACCACCACCGCGTTCTACCTCATTACCGTCTATGCGCCTACCTTCGGCAAAAAAGTGCTGATGCTGAGCGCCTCGGACAGCCTGCTGGTGACGCTGCTGGTGGCGATCTCCAACTTTATCTGGCTGCCAATTGGCGGTGCGCTGTCGGACCGCTTTGGGCGTAAACCGGTGCTGCTGGCGATGACGCTGCTGGCGCTGGCGACCGCCTACCCGGCACTGACGCTGCTGGCGCAGACGCCGACCTTCAGCATGATGCTGAGCGTGCTGCTGTGGCTGTCGTTTATTTACGGCCTGTATAACGGTGCGATGATCCCGGCGCTGACCGAAGTGATGCCGGCAGAAGTGCGCGTCGCCGGTTTCTCGCTGGCCTACAGCCTGGCAACGGCGCTGTTTGGCGGCTTCACGCCGGTGGTGTCTACCGCGCTGATCGAATACACCGGCGACAAAGCGTCACCGGGTTACTGGATGAGCTTTGCGGCGATTTGTGCGCTGCTGGCGACGCTGTACCTGTATCGCCGCCGCGCGCTGACGTTGCAAACCGCGCGTTAAGCGTGATGAGACTGTTCGATAATCAGCTTTTCCAGTTCCGCAGCGACGTAAGATTGCATACGTCCGCTGCGGCGAATTAATCCCACCGAACGGGTGACCTGCGGATCGGTCAGCGCCAGCTGGCGCAGCAGCGGATGCCCGTTCGCCGGCATCGACATCGCGGGCACGGCAGCAATGCCGATGCCCGCTTCTACCATCCCCAGCAGCGTCGTGACATGGCGCGTTTCGCAGATGCTTTGCCGGGCGGGCGTAATGTGCGCCAGCGCGTTGTCCAGCAGATTGCGGTTACCGGACACTTTATCCAGCGCCACATAATCCTGCGCAAAATACTCCTGCCAGCTGAGCTGCTGGCGCGTCGCCAGCGGATGATCGTGGCGACAGGCGGCGACGTAAACATCTTCCACCAGCGGCGTGAAGGTGAGCTCCGACGGAAGATTGCGCGCAAAGCAGATACCGAAATCGGCCTGTCCGCTGCTGACTGCATCCATCACGTTGCCGACGCTGCTGTCTATCAGCTTGATGCGCACGCGCGGGTAACGCGCCTGAAAGCGGCGGATCACCTCCGGCATAAAATAGTAAGCGCCCGAGGGCACGGTAGCGACGGTGATCAGGCCGGTGCGATCCTGGCTGGCGCGCTCGACGTCGGCCAGCATCGATTCGACATTATCCAGCAGCTGCTCCGAGCGCTGAGCAAAGTTCTGGCCATACAGCGTTAGCGTGACGCGCCGCGTGGTGCGGTCAAACAGCCGGGTGCCGAGCGCCGCTTCCAGCTTCTCAATTCTGCGGCTGAGCGCTGACTGCGACAGGCAGATTGACTCCGCCGCCAGACGAAAGTTGCCGTACTCCACCAGCGCGCGGAAGGCGTAGAGATCGTTGAGGTCAAAATTGACGGGCATAACCGCGACTATCCTGCGTAATAACGCCAGCACACTGCGCCGCTGACGTTAAAAAGTTGTTATAGCCGACGAGTGTAACAGGCTGCAGGGCGTTTCCGGCGGCGCAGAGGGAAAAAATCCGCTTTTAGCGCATCAGCGGCACTCAGCGCATCCATTCAGCGATGAGCTGCCCGTAAATCTGCTCAGCCTCGCTCAGACGGCTCACCAGGCAGTATTCATCAGTCTGGTGCGCCTGCGTCGGCTCACCGGGACCGAGAATAATGCAGGGCAGATCGCCGAGCGCCGGCATCAGCAGTGAGGCATCGGTAAAATAGGGCACGATGCGCGCTTCCGCAGGTTGCTGCGTCACGGCTTCGCAGGCACGGTACACCGACTGAATCCACTGGTGCCGCTCCGGGCTCAGCACCGCTGGCAGATCGACCAGCGTGCTGATGTGCACGCTGTCACCGAGAAAGGTCGCCAGCTGCTGGCGAATCACCGCGTGTTGCAGGTTGGGCGCGCTGCGGATATCCACATCAAACGCGGCGCGGTCAGGCACCGAGTTGATGTTGAGGCCGCCCTCAATGCGGCCGACGTTCAGCGTCGGCTGTTTCATCAGCGGATGCGGCGCGCCCGGTGAAAAGTGACGAATTTTACCCAGCGCATCAGCCGCCAGGTAGATGGCGTTGATACCCAGCTCCGGCATGGCTCCGTGCGCGGTTTTGCCACGCGTTTCGCAGCGCAGCCACAGCGCGCCTTTGTGGCCGATCACCGGCTGGTTGGCGGTCGGCTCGCCCACGATCAGCGCGCCAATTTCAGGCAACTGCCCGGCCGCGATCAGCGCCTGCGCACCATGGCAGCCGGTCTCTTCACCGCCGGTCAGCAGCAGTACCACGCCGCGCCCGGCAGCAATCGCCGCTTTATGCTGCACGCAGGCCAGCACAAACGCCGCTACCGCCGCTTTCATATCGCTGGCGCCGCGCCCGTAGAGCCGGTCGCCATCAATGTCGTGACCAAACGGATCAAACTGCCACGGCTGATTACCCAGCGGCACGGTGTCCAGATGGCCGGTAAAGGCCAGCGGTTTGCCCGGCATCTGGCCCGGCAGGCGGGCGATCAGGTTGGCGCGCTGCTCGCCAAACCCCGTCAGTTCGACAACGAAGCCCTGCTCTTGTAGCCACGCGGCGAGGAATTGCACACAGGCCAGCTCATTGCCCGGTGGATTGATGGTGTCAAAGCTCAGCAGCTGCTGCGCCAGAGGCAGTGAGCGCGCTGGCATCAGTCACGCTCCGTCAGCCAGTCGAGGCAGTTGATCCACAGCTGGCGATAGCCCGGCCAGCGGCTGAACTCTTCCGGCAGCCAGTGAGCTGACATGTCACTGGTCCACACCAGCGAGCGGCCTTGCTGATATTCGCGCACCGCCAGCAGCGGATGGCCGGTGCCCGCCACGGTGGCCAGCAGCGTGCCTTCCGGCTGCATCTCTACTTCGTTGTAACCGAGCAGCCACGGCCAGTCGCCGGGAAGATCGGTAACCACTTTGTGTGACGTTGTCACCTCAGCGTAACTGCCTTCCGGCGTTTCGATACGGTCGTCCCAGGCCAGACAGCGCACCGGCAGCACTTTCTCCACCAGCGTATTGCGATAGCGTGCGCCGCCGTTAATCCCCTGAAAACTGTAATAGCCGCCTACCATCATTAATGCGCCACCCGCGGCAACATAGTCGTGAATCAGCGCCAGGCGATTGGGCGTGCGCCGGCTTTTCAGCCAGGTGTCCGGATGCAGCAGCAGGGTATTGGCACCGATATCGGACAGTATAATCACGTTCCAGCGCTGCAAATCCTCCAGCGTCTGCGGAAAATCGGTGGCGGCGGCGTGGGCCGGCATATGCGTGACGGCATAGGCGCTCTCCTGCAGCGAGGCGAGAAAATCCGCCGCACCGCTGTGCCAGGTGGCGGTAGCAAACTGATCAAAGCCTTTTACGTGCGTTGCGGTACTGGTCCAGGATTCACCGACCAGCAAGACGTTCTTTTGCATGCCAACTTCTCCGTTTATCCGCCAAACACCCGTTGCGGATTAGTGATCATCAGGGTTTCGAGTTGTTCGCCGCTGACGCCATGACGTTTCAGGCGCGGCACAAAATGTTTGAGGATGTAGCCATAGCCGTGACCGCCGTAGCGCGTCAGCATGGTTTTCAGGAACACGTCCTGGGACAGCAAAATCTGCGGCAGATAACCATCGTCGATCAGTGCGCAAATGGCGCGCGCGTTCTCCTCATCGGACGGTGACTGCGCCGATTCGTCGGCGTAGTAGTAGCTCATGCCGATCATGTCGTATTCGAGGAACACGCCGCGATCCGCCAGCTCGCGCTGGTAGGTTTTGTCGGCAAAGCTGGGGTTCATGTGACACAGCACGGTGTGGCGCAGATCGGCGCCTTCCTGCGCCAGAATATCCAGCACCTTATGGCCTAGCCGCTCCCAGCCCGGCAGATGCACCTGAATCGGTACGCCGGTGGCGGCGCTGGCGCGTCCGGCGGCACGCAGCGACTTCTCTTCATCCGGCGTGAAGCGGCTGGAGATGCCGATTTCACCGATCAGCCCGGCCAGGACCTCCGGCTTCTCCGGCAGTCCGCCGAGGTCATAAATCAGCTTGTCGGTC
This sequence comes from Pantoea sp. Pa-EAmG, assembly GCF_030024295.1. Classification (NCBI taxonomy): domain Bacteria; kingdom Pseudomonadati; phylum Pseudomonadota; class Gammaproteobacteria; order Enterobacterales; family Erwiniaceae; genus Pantoea; species Pantoea sp. Pa-EAmG. Next base: position 25,563 of record NZ_JASEWO010000017.1, on the reverse strand, counting down.
AGCTGTTCCACGCTGATGGTTTTTACCCACTCCGGATGCGACGGCTCCAGATACAGGCCGGTGCCCATCACAATATTCAGGCCGGTGAGACGGGCGATGCGCTGCAGCGCTTTGCCATCGCGGCCGATGCCGATATTGGTCGGATCGATCACCGTTTCGCCGCCCAGCGCGCGGTATTTCATTAGCTCGTCAATTGCGGTGTCGACGTCAAACAGCTGGCAGTTGTCGCGGCTCATCAGCGGGTTGAGTGACAGCTCGCCGAGGTTTTCGATGCGCACCGGCATTTCAGCAATGTGGCGGTCGCTACAGCAGCAGGGCGGCACCCATTTACCGGAGGCATCCAGTAAAATGTGCTCGTGCATCAGCGTGACGCCCATCTCCGCCACCGGCAGCGGACCGAGCACCGTCATCACCTGACCGCTGCTGACGCCGAGCGGCAACGGATCCGCATGGCGAAAAATTGATCCTTTCATGGGCTATCCTTTGGCGGGCGCGCGGCTCGGGTTGAGAATGCGGGTGTTGAGCCAGATGGCGAGCAGAATGATGGTGCCAGTGGCGATCTGGGTATAGAACGGCGAGATATGCGACAAAATCAGGCCGTTCTGGATAATGGCAATCGACAGCGCGCCGAGCAGCGTACCGATCACGGTTCCAAAGCCGCCAAACAGGCTGGTACTGCCCAGCACCACCGCCGCAATCACCTGCAGTTCAAAACCTTCGCCCTGGTTAGAAGAGCCGCTGCCGAGGCGCGCGGTGATGATCATGCCAGCCAGCGCCGCCGCCATACCGCTGAGAATGTACACTTTCATGGTCACCGCTTTGGTATTGATACCGCTGCGGCGTGCGCCTTCCGCGTTGGCACCGATGGCGGTGACGTAGCGGCCAAAGCGCAGGTGATTAAGCACAATGTGACCGGCCAGCAGCACCACGATGCCGATCAGCGCCGGCATGGGAATCCCCAGCACCCAGGCGCGACCCATAAAGGTGAACAGGCTGTCAGCCGGCACCGGAATCGAATAGCCCTGCGTCACCAGCAGCGCGATGCCGCGCACCACTGCCAGCGTGGCCAGTGTGACGATAAATGCCGGTATCCCTTCCCAGGCGATAAAGAAGCCGTTGATGGCGCCCACCAGCGCACCGAGCAGCAGCCCGCCAATCAGCACCACCGGCCACGGCAAGCCCCAGTTATTGAGCGCAATGGCCGACAGCGCGCCCACCAGCGCCAGCGTCGAGCCGACCGACAAATCGATGCCGCCGGTAGTAATCACCAGCGTCATCGCGGTGGCGACGATCAGCAGCGGCGCACTTTGCCGGATGATATTCAGCCAGTTGGTACTGGTAAGAAAGTTGCTGGTGATCAGCGAAAACACCACGCAGCAAAAGACAAAAAACAGCGCGATGCTCACCACACCCGAATGGTTATGCAACAAGCGGCGCGGCAGAGAGTGCTGGATCATGCGTGAACTGCCCAAATTCATGATGCTCATCCTGTTACCTCAGTGTGCTGCCGCGGACTGCGCGGTAAATTTCTCACCCACGATCAGGTTGACGATATCGCTCAGGCTGGTGTCCGCCACGCGACGATCGGCCACGTTAGTGCCCTCGTACATCACCATGATGCGATCGCACACCAGGAACAGATCCTGCAGCCGATGGGTGATGAGGATCACGCTAACGCCACGCGCCGACACGCGGCGAATCAGCTCCAGCACCGCCTCGACTTCCGCTACCGCCAGCGCGGCAGTGGGTTCATCCATAATCAGCACTTTAGGATCGAACGCGGCGGCACGGGCGATAGCAATCGCCTGGCGCTGCCCGCCGGAGAGGTTACGCACCAGCAGACGGGTATCAGGAATCGAGATGCCCAGACCTTTCAGCATCTCACGCGCCTGCGCATGCATTGTGGCCTGATCGAGAAACGGCACGCCGAGGATGCGTCTGGTCGGTTCGCGGCCCATGAACAGGTTACCGGCCACGTCAACCGTGTCGCACAGCGACAGATCCTGATAAACCATTTCGATATGGCAACGGCGCGAATCCGCCGGATTGCTGAAGTGCTGCTGTTCACCATCAATGCGGATCGCGCCGCTGGTGGGGATCACCGCGCCGGACAGCACTTTGGTCAGCGTCGATTTGCCGGCACCGTTGTCACCCACCAGACCGAGCACTTCGCCGGGGGCCAGCTGCAGATTGACGCCGCGCAGAGAACGAATTGAGCCGTAGGTTTTGGTGATGTTAATCATCTCAACCCGGGCCGGAAGAGCTGGTAATTGCTGCATTGGATCACTCCCATCAACGCCTGTGGGAAATGTTTAACCGGTCGCGAAAAGAGGCTATCTGACACGATTTACAATCTAGTAAACCGGTTTACCTGCCAGATAAACCCTTAATTCACAGCAACAGGGTAAACGCTACAATGATATTTACTCGCCAGGTATGACATTGCAGCATCCATGCCAGCCTGAATAACAGGCACTGCACTCGCGGCTAACTTGTTGTAATACATCGTATGTTATGTAATCAGCAAGTAAACCGGTTTACTCACTATACCGCTAACGGAAAAAATCGCTCACTTTTTGCGCCATGATTGTGCAGTTTTGCCTCATTTTGGGACATCGCTAACAAATCCCACCGAATCGCGACCAATCCATTCCACCGGTAAACGTGTCTCCATCGGGATGCTGCTGTCGTTGTTGAGCAGGCGCAGCATAATGCTTACCGCCGTGTGGCCCAGCTGGCGCGCTGGCTGGCGGATGGTGGAGATCCGCGGCTGGGTCAGATCGCTGTAGTTGGCGTCATCGAAGCCGACCAGCGACAGCGCCGCCGGTGCCTGCAGGCCGATGGCGCGCAGACCGTCGAGCAGTCCCAGCACCAGATAGTCACTGGCGGCGAATACGGCGGTAGGGCGCGGCGTGCAGCGGAACAGGTGCTGCAACGCCTGCTGACCAAATTCGCGTTCGTAGTTGCCATACATCACCCATTGCGGCGGTACGGTTAAACCGGCCTGCTGCATCGCGGTGCAAAAGCCAAGATAGCGTTCGCGCACGCTCATCAGCTGCTCCGGGCCGCCGATAAACGCAATCTGCGTATGCCCGGCGGCGATCAGCTGCTCGGTGGCCATGCGGCCCCCCTGCACGTTATCCGCAAAGACCTTCGGCACGTTACTGCCGGGAATGTCTTCATCCAGCAGCACCACATGGCGCTGCCGCTGGATCTCGTCGCGCAGCAGGCCGTTGTCCGGCCGGTTGGTGGTGAACAGCAGGCCATCCACCTGGCGCGTATCCAGCCAGCGGATAAACTGCGCCTCTTTGTCCGGGTTGTTGCGCGTGATGCACAGCACCAGACTATAGCCGTGCGCTGACGCCGCTTCTTCGGCGGCATCCGCCAGTTCGGCAAAAAACGGGTTAGTGATATCCGGCAGCACCAGGCCCAGGGTTTCGCTGCCGCCTTTGCTTAAACGCCGCGCAAGAGAATTACCGCGATAGTCCAGCGTGCGGATCGCGCTTTCAATGCGGTCAACGGTGTCCTGCGGCAGCACAATACTGTGATTCAGATAGCGTGACACCGTGGCTTTTGACAGGCCAGCCAGCTTTGCCACGTCAGATAACAACACGCGTTTTGTACTCATCCATTTCGCCATGTTTGCCGGGGTGGCTTATCTGTAACACAGTTAAGCGCGACTAATACAGCGCTTTCCCGATTGCGTCGCTGGAGAAATAAACACTTGACAAAAAAATTCGTCGGGCGAATTGTATAAAGCGTTTACCGCAGTACCGGGATTAACTTCCCAACCCGACATTGTTTTTTTCACCCCGCACTCCCAGTGGATGGGATGCCGAAAAAGACAACGCCGGCGGCATCAAAACAAGGCATTATCGCCGTGCTCAGAATCATTGAACTGATATTTACCTGCCAAAAAAAACGCTCAGCGGTACGTCGCTGAGAAGCGCTGGTTATTATTATTCCCGACGAGGAACTCAATGATGTCATCTTTCAGCGGAAAACTGCGTTCACTGTTCGTTGCGAGTGGTTTACTCGCCGCAGGTTCATTATGCGTTCAGGCTCACGCCGCACCCACTTATGCGTTAGTCCAGATTAATCAGCAGGCGCTGTTTTTTAATCTGATGAATCAGGGCGCACAGGAAGCGGCCAAAGCCAGCGGTAAACAGCTGGTGATTTATAACGCCAACGATAATCCCGTGGCGCAAAACGATGCGATTGAAAACTATATTCAGCAGGGAGTGAAAGGCATTCTGGTGGATGCGATCGATGTCAACGGTATTATGCCAGCGATAAAAGAAGCCGCAGCGGCGAATATTCCGGTGATTGCGATTGATGCCGTATTGCCTGCCGGTCCGCAGGCCGCGCAGGTGGGCGTAGATAACCTCGAAGGCGGAAAAATCCTTGGTAAATACTTTGTCGATTATGTTGCGAAAGAGATGGGCGGCAAAGCGCGACTGGGAATTGTCGGCGCGCTCAATTCGGCCATCCAAAACCAGCGTCAGAAAGGTTTTGAAGAGACGATTAAAAGCAACAGCCAGATAACGGTCGCCGATGTGGTCGATGGGCAGAATATTCAGGACAACGCCATGACCGCTGCCGAAAACCTGATTACCGGCAACCCGGATCTCACCGCGATCTATGCCACCGGCGAGCCGGCGCTGCTGGGTGCCATTGCCGCAGTAGAAAACCAGGGACGGCAGAAGGACATCAAGGTATTCGGCTGGGATCTGACGGCAAAAGCCATCAGCGGCATTGACGGTGGCTACGTTACCGCCGTGCTGCAGCAGGATCCGAAGAAAATGGGTGAAGAAGCGCTGAAAGCGCTGAATAGCCTGACGGCCGGTAAAACCGTGAGCAAAACCATTCTGGTTCCGGCCACGGTGGTGACCAAAGCCAACGTCGACAGCTACCGTTCGCTGTTTAAGTAACTGCCAGGCGCAGACGCGAACGTCTGCGCCCAGGCTTAGCGCTGCGCCAGAATACGCTGTAATTCATCAGCATCGGGAAACGCGTTCAGCGTGCCGGTGCGACTGACGGTGATCGCCGCCGCCGCGCTGGCATGCTGCAGCGCCAGCATGTCAGGCGCGACGCCGCGCAGCAGGGCAGACGCCAGCAGCACGGCGAGGAAGGTGTCACCGGCGCCGGTGGTATCGACGGCCGCGACGTTAATCGCCGGGCAGAACACGCGCTGATTGCCGCGCATCAGCAGCGCACCGGCAGCACCCTGGGTAATCACCAGCGTGTTAACGCCGGCGGGTTGCAGCAGATCGGCTTCCGGTTGATTGACTACCGCGATGTCAATCAGTGGCCAGAGATCGGCGAAGTCCGGATTGACCGGCGAAGGATTAAATACCGTGGTTAAGCCGTGCGCTTTTGCCCAGTTAAATAACCGGCGGGTTTTATCCACAGAAAAATTGCCCTGCTGCAGCAGAATATCGCCGGCAGCGGCATCGGCTAAGTAAGCCAGGATAATATCCGCTGCCAGCGCGTCGGCCGCGGCGGTGGTAGTAATAATGGCATTATCGCCATCGCTGCTATTAAAAATAATTGAGGAGTCACTGTGCGCAGACAAAAAATGAGGCGGCAGTAGGGTTAATTTCTCGTGCCGGATGCGTTCGCGGATCCACTGGCCGTTAATATCATCGCCAGTGGCGCTAATTAAGCGCGTATGGATGCCGCAACGCGAAAGTATGATTGCCTGATTGGCGCCTTTGCCACCGATATCCTGCGCAATTTTTTTGCCATGAATTGATGCGCCTTTTTCAGGGAGTTGATCGATGGACCAGGTTTCATCCACCACAATATTGCCTGCAACATAGACACGCATAGTTTTCTCATTAATAAGGTGAAAGAGATGGCTTCTATATCAGCAGAAAAAAGTAACGCGATACAAGATATTTTTTCACGCAGTAAAGCGGTGATTGGGGTTATTCACTGCGATGCCTTTCCCGGCTCGCCGAAATATCGCGGTAAACCGGTGAGTGAAATTATCGATTGCGCCCTGCGCGATGCGGATAATTATCTGGCTGGCGGCGTGCACGGTTTAATTGTTGAGAATCATGGCGATATTCCCTTTGCCAAGCCCGACGATATTGGTCCGGAAACGGCGGCATTTATGGCGGTGATCACCGATAAAATCCGCGAGCGTTTTGCTGCACCGCTGGGAATTAACGTGCTGGCCAATGCGGCAATCCCGGCAATTGCCACGGCATTAGCCGGCGGGGCGGATTTTGTGCGCGTTAACCAGTGGGCCAATGCCTATATCGCCAATGAAGGTTTTATCGAAGGGGCAGCCGCTAAAGCGCTGCGCTATCGCAATCAGCTGCGGGCCGATCACATCCGCGTATTTGCCGATAGCCATGTTAAACACGGCAGCCACGCGATTGTCGCCGACCGCTCGATTCAGGAGCTGACGCGTGACGTCGACTTCTTCGAAGCCGATGCGGTGATCGCCACCGGCCAGCGCACCGGCGACAGCGCCACGCTGAGTGAGATCGACGAAATCCGCGCCGCAACTGCCTTGCCGCTGCTGGTGGGCTCAGGCGTGACGCCGGACAACGTCTGTCAAATCCTTGGCCGCACGCAGGGGGTGATTGTCGCCAGCACGCTGAAAGTCGATGGCGTGTGGTGGAACCCGGTGGAACTGGCGCGCGTGAAGCACTTTATGGCGGTGGCGCAGGCTGCGCTGGAGGAGGCGTAATGGAAAGCTTCAGCGATCGGCTGCTGACGCAGCATCAGGCGCTGTGGCAGGCGATGCAGCAGCACCGCTTTGTCGTCGACATTGAGCACGATCGGCTGCCGGCCAGCGTGTTTAATCGTTATCTGGTGTTTGAGGGTAACTTCGTCGCCACCGCCATCGCTATTTTTGCGCTGGCGGTGAGCAAGGCGCCCGGCATTCGTCAGCAGCGCTGGCTGATTGGCGTGCTCAATGCGCTGGTGGATACGCAAATCGCCTGGTTTGAGGCGGTGCTGGCGCGGCGCGGCATTCAGCCAGCGGATTATCCGGACGATCTGCCCGGCGTCAGCGCATTCCGCGATGGCATGCTGAAAGTCGCGCAGCAGGGCAGCTATGCGGAAATCATCACCCTGATGTTCGGTGCCGAGTGGATGTATTACCACTGGTGCCTGCGCGTCAGCGCGCAATCGCAGCAGGACGCTGACGTACGCCGCTGGGTAGAGATGCATGCTGAAGACGAGTTTCATCAGCAGGCGCAGTGGCTGAAAACCGAGCTGGACCAGTGCGCACTGACGCTCAGCGCGGCGCAACAGACGCAGCTGTCGCAGCTTTACGCCCGCGTGCTGCAGTGGGAGATCGATTTCCACAGCGCGGCTTACCCGGAGAGCGCCCATGACTAGCTGTTTCATCGAAGCGCGCAACATTGGCAAACGCTTCGGCGCGTTAACGGCGCTTAGCCAGGTCAATCTGTCGATCCATCGCGGTGAAGTGCTGGCGCTACTGGGTGACAACGGCGCGGGCAAATCGACCTTTACCAAAGTGTTATCCGGCGCGTACAGCGCCAGCGACGGCGAGCTGTGGGTAGACGGCAGGGCGGTGAAATTCACCTCGCCGCGTCAGGCCGCCGATCACGGTATTGCCACCATCTATCAGGAGCTGGCACTGGCAGAGAATCTGTCGATTGCCGAGAACGTGTTTCTTGGCCGCGAGCTGAAGCGCCGCGTGCTCGGCATTCCTTTTCTGCGCCGCCGCGCGATGCGCGAAACGGTGGATCGACTGCTGACCGAGCTCGATGCGCACATTTCCGATGCCGAAGCGGCGGTCGGCAGTCTGTCCGGCGGCCAGCGCCAGGCGGTGGCGATCTGTCGCGCACTCAATCTCAACGCGCAGCTGGTGATCATGGATGAACCCACCGCCGCGCTGGCGGTCGCGGAGACGCAGAAAGTCCTGCAGCTGACGCGCCGACTGGCGGAACGCGGCTGCGCCGTGGTGCTGATCAGCCACAACATCAGCGATGTGTTTGCCGTGGCCGATCGCATGGTGGTGTTTCGTCGCGGCCGCAAAATCGCCGAGCGCCGTCACGCGGACACCACGCCAGACGAAATCGTTGCACTCATTACCGGTGCGCATCCTGATGCGCGCATTTTCGAAAACACCTAAGCACTCACACCAGGGGAAATCATCATGCATCGCATTGCTACTGCTGTTTGTTCGCTGTCGTTGCTGGTATCGGGTTACGCCTTCGCGGCACAAAAGGTGGCCTTCGTGCCGCAAATCATCGGTATTCCCTATTTTCAGGCGATGGAGGCGGGCGGCAAGCGCGCCGCGCACGATCTCGGCGTGGAGTTTGTCTACAGCGGTCCGGTAGATACCAACCCGATGGATCAGCTGCAGATCGTGCAGAACCTGATTGCGCAGAAGGTAAATGCGATTGGCATCAGCGTGCTGGATGCCTCCAGTATTGCGCCGGTGATGGCGCAGGCGCAGGCGAGTAATGTGCATCTGTTCACCAGCGACAGCGATGCGCCCGACAGCGGGCGGCCGGTCTATGTGGCGCAGGCCACCGATGAGGGCCTGGGCGATACGGTGATCGATGAGATGGTCAAACGCGTCGGCGAGCGCGGCAAAATCGGCATCGTCTCCGGCGAAGCCACCGCGTCCAACCTCAACAGCTGGATTGGCTTTATGCAGCAGCGGGTGAAAAGCAAATATCCGCACATTACGCTGCTCAAACCCCAGTACGCCGGCGGCTCCGCCAGCCGCGCGGCGCAAATCACCACCGATTTGATGTCCGCTAACCCCGATCTGAAAGGGGTGATTGCCATGGCCTCCACAACCTGTCCGGGCGTGGCGCAGGCCATCGAAACCGCCGGCAAAAACGGCAAGGTGATTGGCAGCGGTTTCTGCAGCCCGAACACCGCGCGCGCCTACCTGAAAAGCGGGGCGTTTGGCTACACCGTGCTGTGGGACCCGGAAAAGCTTGGCTATCTGACGGTGTGGGCGGGCAAACAGCTGATCGACGGGAAAGCCTTTGCCGCCGAAAACCACGTTCCCGGCTTTGCTCAACCGGTGACCTTTGACAGCAAAACCGGTGTGCTGCTGCTCGGCAAGCCGGCGGTGTTCACCAAAGATAACGTCGACCAGTTCAAATTCTGACGAGGCCTGTGATGCATATGACTTCGCGGGAAATCGTCCTGCTGGCGATCGCCGTGCTGGCTGGCGCCTGCTTTACGTGGTTTTCACCGTGGTTTGCCACCGCTGACAACCTGTTGACCATTCTGCGCAACAGCAGCGAACTGCTGCTAATTGCGCTGGGTATGACGCTGGTGATCGCCATGGGCGGTGTCGATGTGTCGGTGGGCGTGGTGATGGGCGTGGCCGCGTGGGGCGTCGGACAACTGCTGATGCTGCAATCCCCGCTGCTGGCGGCGCTGGCCGGACCGCTTATTGGCCTGCTGGCAGGGCTGATCACCGCGCTGGTAGTGGTGATTGGCCGCATTCCGGCGATTGTTGGCACGCTGGGGCTGTTCGGCGTCTGGCGCACGGCGCTGTTTGTGCTGCTGGGCGGGCAGTGGCTTTCCGGTCTGCCGGGCGATCTGACGCATGCACTGATGCGGCCGCTGCTGGGACTGCCGCTGATGGCCTGGCTGATTGTCGCGGCCTGGGCGCTGGTGTGGCTGGCGCTGCGCCATACGCCGTACGGGTTATGGCTGCTGGCCGCCGGCAACTCCGAAGAAAAAGCGCGGCTGGCGGGCATTCCGGTGACCCAGGTGCGTGTCGCGACCTTTGCTCTCAGCGGCGTGCTGTGCGGCCTGGCCGCCACCTGCTACATCGCCACCTATCGTAACGTGGAGATGACCGTCGGCGGCACGCTGGCACTGGAGGCGATTGCCGCGGTGGTGCTGGGCGGCACGCGCATTACCGGCGGCTCCTGCAGTCTGCTCGGCACGCTGCTCGGCGTACTGCTGTTGCGCATTCTGCAAAATGGCCTGCTGCTGATTGGCGTGCCCTCGCTATGGCAAACCGTGGTTACCGGGGCGGTGCTGTTGCTGGTGCTGAGCAGCGAAGCAGCCAGTGGGCGGCTGTTATCGCTAAGGAGGCTGGCATGAAACTGTGGCGCAAAGCCCCCGATCTGACGCTGCTGCTGGCGCTGTGGCTGTTGCTGCTGGGGGCCATCGCGATTGTGCTGCCGCAGATGCTGGCGGCATGGTCGCTGACCTCCATCCTGCAGTTTGCCACGCTGCTGTCGCTGGTGGCGCTCGGGCAGTCGCTGGTGGTGATGACTGGCGGCGGCGGCATTGATTTGTCGGTTGGCGGTAACGTTTCGCTCTCGGCGGTCATCGGCATGCTGGCGCTCGATCAGGGCATTGCGTCCGGCTGGCTGCCGCTGATTTGCCTGCTGAGCGGTAGCCTGGCCGGCGCGCTGAACGGCCTGCTGGTGGCGCGCTTACGCCTCTGGCCGCTGATCGTTACGCTGGGCAGTTTTTATCTGTTCTCCGGCCTGGCGCTGGCATTAACCGGTGGTGCGGCACTGGCCGGCGTGCCGCCACTGCTGACGCAGTGGGGCCGGGCGGCCATGCTGTCCGTTCCCTTGCCTTTCTTAACCTGTGTCATCCCTGCGTTTCTGCTGGCGTGGCTGATTCTCAGCAACAGCGCGTGGGGCAAATGGATTTACGCCTGCGGCTTCAACGAGCATGCCACGCGGCTGGTGGGCATTCCGGTCGATCGCCTGCGGCTGCTGGTTTACTGCCTGAGCGGCGCGCTGGCGGGCTGCGCCGGCTTTATTTCCCTGTGCTGGCTCGGTAGCGCCCGCCCGGAAATCGGCGTCAATCTTGAGCTGGAATCGCTGACTGCCGCGCTGCTGGGTGGCGTGGCGATCTTTGGCGGGCGCGGCAGCGTAGCTGGCGTTCTCGCCGCCGCGCTGATGCTGGTCACCCTCAAAACCTGCATGTTGCAGCTGGGGCTGAACAGCGTGTGGCAGCTGGGCGTGGTGGGCATGCTGTTAATCATGGTGTTAATGGCACAACGGCTTTTTATCTATCGGAGATAACACATGAGTCTGACTGAAAAAATTAGCGCGCACGTCGATGCCAGCGCGCAGCGTATCGCGCAGACATTATGCGACCTGCTGGCGTTTCCCTCGGTGGTAAAGGTCGATCCGCGCGAGGCCGGGCCAGGCGAGCGCGACTGCCAGCGCTACCTGCAGCAGCGGCTGATGGCGCTGGGCATGGACACTGATTTGTGGGATCCGGATGGCCCGGCGCTGTACCAGAAGTATCAGGGCCGCCCGGGCGCCAATAAAGGCCGCACCTTCGAAGGCCGTCCCAATCTGGGCGGCACCCTGAGCGGATCCGGTGGCGGCAGGTCGCTGATGCTTACCGGCCATATTGACGTGGTACCACCGGGTCCGGCTGAGCACTGGCACAGCGATCCTTTTGTGCCGGAGATCCGCAACGAGGCGGTGTATGGTCGCGGTGCGGTGGACATGAAAGGCGGCGTGGCCTGTATGCTGATGGCGGTGGAGCTGCTGCAGGATCTCAACGTGCAGCTGGCTGGCGACGTGGTATTCACCACGGTGGTGGATGAAGAGATCGGCGGCATGGGCTCGCTGGCAATGGTGGATCGCGGCTTCAAAGCCGATGCCGGTATCATGACGGAGCCCACTGCCAACCGCATCGCGCCGATTTGCCACGGCATTTTGTGGGCGCGCATCATTCTGGATGGCATCGGCGGTCATGCGGAATTAACGCCGAACAGCTGGGACAGCAGCGGTCCGGTTGATGCCGTGATGTTGTGTCGCCAGATGCTGGACGGGCTCGATGTGCTGAACCGCCGCTGGCAGACGCAGCCCGACAAAAACCATCCACTCATGGATCTGCCCAACCAGATTATCGTGACGCAGCTGAAAGTGGGCGAGCATCCGGCGTCGATTGCCGGCCGCGCCGAGATCGTCATAGATGTGCAGTATCTGCCGGCAGAAAAGGATGAGATGGGGCTGGGCGGTAAGGTAAAACAGGAGATTGAGGCGCACGTGGCGAAGGTGTGCGCGCTGGATCCTTACCTGGCAAAGCATCCGGCGCGCGTGGAGTGGATACTGGACGCCGACTGCGCCGAGATCCCGGCCGATCATCCTTTTGTCAGCGCTTTTCAGCAGGGCGTGAGTGACGCGGCACTGAGCCCGCAGCTGGCCGGCTTTGGTGCCCACAGCGACATTGGCTTGCCCAGCACGCTGGGCCAGACGCCGACGGTCAACTTTGGTCCCGGCGATCCGGCGCTGTCGCATCAGCCTAACGAACATGTGCCGATTGCCGATCTGGTGGCCTGTACCAAAGCCATTGCGCTAACCCTGGTGCACTGGTGCGGGCTGGCGAAGGAAGCGGGGCGCTGAGAGCATTAACCACCGCAGTGACGCTGGCCGCAGAGGGCCGGCGTCACGCGTTAGCGCATTCTGTCACTGGCAAGGTGATAAACGTCACTGCGCTCGCGTTTACCCACCGCGACCACGGCGATGATCAACTGGTCATCAATCACCTGATAAACCAGGCGAAACCCGGAAGCCCTGAGTTTAATTTTGTAGCAGTCTTTAATGCCACGCAATTTGGCTGAGGGGATATGAGGATTTTCACAACATTTTTTGAGTTTTTTGGCAAACTGCTGCTGAATGGCTTTATCCAGCTTATGCCACTCCTTCAGGGCTTCTTCCCTGAACTTAACTGTCCATGTCACAGAAAGCTGTCCAAATCCACGTCAATCAGCGGCTGCTGTTGGCGTTCAGTTACCTTTTTAACCAGTTCCTGATCGTCCAGCGCTTCCAGCATTTGCTCGTAAAGTTGTGCGGGAACACAATAAAAGGCGGGCTGATTACGATTGAGAATCGCCACCGGCAAGCCTTCTCCCGCATTGACGGTCGCCATAGGATTCTTTTTTAATTCACTGACGCTGGCGCTCATATCGCTGAGAATGATGTTTGGCATACGTCTCTCCAGACTGGTTAACAGGTCTCAATATTATCAGATTGATGACCTGTTAACCAGTCCTGACGGCTCAGCCACTTACGCTTTTCCACCCTCCGCCAGCCAGCATGCACTGGCGGAGGGGACCTGCATTACGGCTGATCGGGCAGCGCGGCGAGTAACTTATCCAGCGTCACCGGATAGTCTCTCACTCGTACGCCGGTTGCATTGTAGACCGCATTAACCAGCGCAGCACCGACGCCACACAGCCCCAGTTCACCGACGCCTTTGGCTTTCATCGGCGAAGAGACTGGGTCGGTGTCATCGAGGAAAATCACCTCCTGCTCAGGCACATCGGCGTGTACCGGCACTTCATAGCCTGCCATGTCGTGATTGACGAAGTAGCCGAGCCGGGTGTCCACCGCCAGCTCCTCCATCAGCGCGGCGCCGAGGCCCATGGTCATCGCGCCGATCACCTGACTGCGCGCGGTTTTGGGGTTGAGAATGCGCCCCGCGGCACATACCGCCAGCATGCGCCGCACGCGCACTTCGCCGGTGGCGCTATCGACCGCCACTTCGACAAAATGACCGGCAAAGGTGGATTGCTGGAAGGTTTTGTCCAGATCGCCGAATTCCATGGTCTCTTCCGCCATCAGCGGACCCGCCGCAGTGAGTGGCAGGCGCTGCCCGCTGGCGTGAATGTGCCCATCGGCAAACTCTGCGCTTTCCGCATCCAGACCCAACTGTGCGGCAACCTTCTGGCGTAGCCGGACGCAGGCCGCATACACCCCGGCCGTGGAGGTATTGGCTCCCCACTGGCCACCCGAACCCGCCGAGACAGGAAACGCCGAATCGCCAAGCCGCACGCTGACCTGCTCAATCGGCACGCCCATCATCTCGGCTGCCGTCTGGGCAATGATGGTGTAGCTGCCGGTGCCGATATCGGTCATATCGGTTTCGACAGTGATTGTGCCTTGCGCATCCAGCTGCACGCGCGCGGCGGAGGGCGCCAGCAGGTTATTACGGAAACCGGCTGCCACGCCCATGCCCACCAGCCAGCGCCCCTCGCGCCGCTGCCCGGGTTGCGCACTGCGCTCCGCCCAGCCAAATTTGCTGGCGCCGGTGCGCAGGCATTGCACCAGCTGGCGGCGTGAAAAGAAGCGCTCCGGATGCAGCGGATCGACCTGTGTATCATTGATGATGCGAAACTCAACCGGGTCGATACCGGCGATGGCGGCCATTTCATCCATGGCAATCTCCAGCGCCATCAGACCGGGCGCTTCACCCGGCGCACGCATCGCGTTGCCCTCGGGCAGATCGAGTTCGGCGAGGCGCAGCCCGGTAAGCCGGTTGGCGGCGGCGTAGAGTAATTCAGTCTGCTGCACCGCAGTTTCCGGCGTTCCGCCCGGCAGATTACCGGACCAGCTTTCATGGGCAATGGCGGTGAGATGGCCTTGCGCATCGGTAGCTAATCGGATGCGCTGCCGCGTCGCTGGCCGGTGCGTGGTGTTGTTGGGGATCATCGGGCGCGGCACCATCACTTTCACCGCGCGTCCCACGGCGCGCGCCCCCAGAGCCGCCAGCAGCGCATCGCTTCGTAAAAACAGTTTGCTGCCGAAGCCACCGCCGACGTAAGGAGACAGCACGCGCACCTTTTCCATCGGCATGTCGAGCGTGTGCGCCAGGTCGGTATGGCACCAGTTAATCATCTGATTCGAGGTCCAGACCGTCAGGTGATCGTCCTGCCACAGCGCCATGGAAGCGTGCGGTTCCATTGCCATATGGCTTTGATCGGGCGTGGTGTAGGTGGCGTCCAGCGTAAAGGCTGCGCTGTGCAGGGCAGCATCGACGTCGCCCAGTGTTTTATCCGGCTCACCTTCGGGTGACGTTGTCACCTCTGGCTGGGCCGCTTCAAGATCGTAAGCCCCCGTTTCAGCCTGGCAGTTAACCTTAACCAACTGCGCGGCTGCACGTGCCTGCTCAAAGGTCTCCGCCACCACCAGCGCCACGGCCTGGTGATAGTGTTCGATTTTATTATTCGCCAGCAGCGTCGCAGTGTTGCGCTCTGCCTTGTTGAGCTTGCCGGCGGTTGCTCCGGTGACGATGCCGAGCACGCCCGGTGCCTGTGCTGCGGCGTGGGTATCAATCGAGAGAATATTGCCTTTGGCAACTGGCGCGCCGACCACATAACCGTAGGCTGCATCCGGTGCTTCAGCGTGCCATTCATAGGCGTAATGCGCCGAGCCGGTGGTTTTTAACGGGCCGTCGATGCGCGCCAGCGGCTGGCCGACAACGCGCTGCTGGTCGAGAGGATTGGCGGTTGCTGGTGTGTCAAATTTCATGCGTTGCTCCTCGCTTCCGCGATCGCTGAGGCGAGCGTGCGCTGCGCCAGCAACAATTTGTATCGGTTGGCTTCAGTGGGACGCGCATCAGCAAACAGCACATCGCAGACCGCCTGCGCCCCGTGAGGAAGCTCAGTATCCGCCGCCGCGCTGCGCCACGGCTGATGGGCCACGCCGCCGACGGCCACCCGGCCGCCACCCTCAGGCAGGATAACCGCTGCTACTGAGACCAGCGCAAAGGCGTACGAAGCGCGATCGCGCACCTTACGGTAAATGTGCGTGCCACCCAGCGGTGCAGGCAGGGTAACCGCAACGATCAGCTCACCCGGCTGCAGCACGGTTTCGATATGCGGCGTGTCGCCCGGTGCGCAGTAGAATTCAGCGATGGGAATGGCGCGCTGGCTGCCATCAGGGCTGACGGTTTCAATCACCGCATCCAGCAGTCGCATCGCCACCGCCATATCGCTGGGATGGGTGGCAATACAGGCTTCGCTGACACCCACTACCGCATGCTGGCGGCTGAATCCTTCGCGTGCGGCACAGCCCGTACCCGGCTGACGCTTGTTACAGGGTTGATTAACATCGTAAAAATAGGGACAGCGCGTGCGCTGCAGCAGGTTGCCGGCGGTGGTGGCCTGATTGCGCAGCTGGCCAGAAGCACCCGCCACCAGCGCGCGCGTCAGCACGGCATAGTCGCGCCGGATGCGCGCGTCTGCCGCCAGATCGGTATTGCGCACCAGCGCACCAATACGTAAGCCGCCCCCGGCGGTGGGCTCAATGCTGTCCAGCGCCAGTCCGTTAACATCAATCAGGTGCGCCGGGGTTTCAATTTCCAGCTTCATCAGATCAAGCAGATTGGTACCGCCGGCGATAAAGCGTGCGCTCGGATGCTGCATCGCGCTGCTGGCAGCCTGTGCGGGCGTCGCTGCCCGTTCAAAGGTAAAGGCTCTCATGCTTTCTGGCCTCCGGCGTACTCTTCAATGGCGGCAAGGATGTTGGCATAAGCGCCGCAGCGGCAGAGGTTGCCGCTCATGCGCTCACGAATTTCTTCATCGCTCAGCGCTGGCGCGGCGGTCAGATCGCCCGTGACATGGCTGGGAATGCCCGCCGCAATTTCCTGCAGTACCGCCAGCGAGGAGCAGATTTGCCCCGGCGTGCAGTAGCCGCACTGATAGCCGTCGTGGCGGATAAAGGCGGACTGCAGCGGGTGCAGATCATCCGGCGTGCCGACGCCTTCAATGGTGGTCACTTCGGCATCCTGCTGCATCACCGCGAGAGTGAGGCAGGCGTTGATGCGCCGGCCATTGACCAGCACGGTACAGGCACCGCACTGACCGTGATCGCAGCCTTTTTTGGTGCCGGTCAGGTGTAATTGCTCGCGCAGCGCGTCCAGCAGCGTGGTACGGGTATCCACGTTAAGCTGCTGAGGTTCGCCGTTCACCTGCAGCGTGACCGGCACCGTGACGGGGGCCGGCCCGGTGGCACCGGCTGTCAGCCGGGCTCGCTCTGTCTCTTCCTGCTGCGGTGAATACCGCTGCGTCTTCTCATCGCGTGGGTTGCTCATGCCTTTGCCTCCGGACAAGTGGCGAAATGAAATCTCAATGACACCGATTTTTATAAGGTTTTGGAAAACTTTAAGCATAGACGTCAATACGCAGACGACCATGCGGCAGGGCGAAACCGATCCCAGCAACGGACAAGTCTGAAGCCTGTCGGTCTGTTCACGGTGACAAATACCCACATTCATGATTAATATGCATGCTTTGCTAAACCGTTTTAGCGATTAGGTGAGACTGAATCATGATGAAACGTATCTGGTGTCTGGGTGATGCCGTAGTGGATTTGCTGCCTGATGACGCAGGCCGTTTGTTGCAGTGTCCCGGCGGCGCGCCCGCCAATGTGGCAGTGGGTATCGCCCGGCTGGCGGGCAGTAGCGGATTTATCGGACGGGTGGGCGACGATCCTTTTGGCCAGTTTTTGTGTCAGACCCTGGCGCAGGAAAAGGTGGATGTTTCCCATATGCGCAAAGATGTGCAGCAGCGCACCTCCACGGTGGTCGTGGCCCTGGATGAGCAGGGCGAGCGTACCTTTACCTTCATGGTGCGCCCCAGCGCCGACTTATTTCTCACGCCAGACGATTTACCGCGGTTTCAGTGTGGCGAGTGGCTGCACTGCTGTTCGATTGCGTTACTCGCCGAGCCGTCGCGCACGGCGGCGTTAACCGCCATGCAGCGCGTGCGTGAGGCAGGCGGTTTTGTCAGCTTCGATCCGAATATCCGTCTCGATTTGTGGTCCGATCCGGCAGAGCTGCTGCAATGCCTCAGTGCGGCCCTGCAACGGGCGGATGTAGTAAAGCTCTCCGTGGAAGAACTGGCCTTCATGACGGATACCGCCGACATTGACAGCGGCATCGCGCAACTGGCGCAGCGCTTCTCCGTTAAATTGTTGTTAGTCACGCAGGGCAGCGCTGGCGTGCGTGCTTGTTTTGATGGCCGGCAAACTCACTATCCCGCGCGCGCGGTGATCAGCGTGGATACCACCGGTGCCGGCGATGCCTTCGTGGCGGGACTGCTGTGGGAACTGGCGCAGCGGGGTCTGCCGGCGGAGGAAGCGCAGCTGGCGGCCTGCCTGCGCACGGCGCAGGCGTGCGGGGCGCTGGCCACCACTGCCAAAGGCGCAATGACCGCGTTACCCAACTATCAACAGCTACAGCAGCACAGTATCTGACCCTGCCGTTTTCCCTGTTTTGCGATGTATCTCACATCCACTAAACCGGTTTAGCAAAATCCATTGCGCTTTAAAAAACGGCGCCGCTATGATGCGGTGCCTAAACCGGTTTAGCAAAATAAATACATCTGATGATAGCTTTGCCTCAGGGATACAAAACAGTGAAAAAAAGTCTAATCGCTATAACCCTTAGTACGATATTAGGTTCAGGTTCAGCCTGGGCCGCAACCGACATGAGCAGCATCGAAGCGCGTCTGGCGGCGATGGAAAAACGGCTGGCCGCGGCTGAACAGCGTGCCAGCGTGGCGGAGCAGCGCGCGCAGGCAGCGGAACAGCAGGTGCAAAAGCTGGCTGCGGTGCAGCAGCAGAACCCGACGCCGGTTGCCGTGGCACAGACCGAACCGCAGGCCGCTCAGCCTGTTGCGCCCGCCGCCAGCAGCGAGTCAGAGGGCTTTGAGTTTCATGGCTACGCGCGTTCCGGCCTGTTGATGAACAGTTCCGCCGCCAAAACTCAGGGCGGGCCCACCGTCACGCCAGCCGGTGAGACCGGCGGTCACGTCGGGCGGCTCGGCAATGAGCCGGATACCTACGTTGAACTTAACCTCGAACATAAACAAACGCTGACCAACGGTGCCACCACGCGCTTCAAGGCGATGCTGGCTGACGGACAGCGCACCTACAACGACTGGACCGCCGCCAGCAGCGATCTCAACCTGCGTCAGGCGTTTGTCGAGCTGGGGCAGCTACCGACCTTCACCGGCGCGTTTAAAGACACCACGGTGTGGGCCGGTAAGCGTTTCGATCGCGATAACTTCGACATCCACTGGATCGATTCCGATGTGGTGTTCCTCGCCGGAACCGGGGCCGGTATTTACGACATGAAGTGGGGCGATGACGCCCGCAGCAACCTGTCGATTTATGGCCGCACCTTCGGTGACATCGAAAATAACGAAAACACCGCGCAAAACTACATTCTGTCGCTGAATAACTTCGTCGGCCCGCTGCAGCTGATGGTGAGCGGCATGCGCGCCAAAGATAACGATCAGCGCACCGATATCGACGGTCGTCGCGTGAAAAGTGATGCTGCTAATGACGGTGTGCACGCCCTGGTCGGATTGCACAACGACAGCTTCTACGGCCTGGGTGAAGGTTCAGCGAAAACCGCGCTGCTGTACGGTCATGGCCTCGGCGCAGAAGTGAAGAGCATCGGTTCCGACGGCGCGCTGTTGCCGCAGGCGAATACCTGGCGGCTCGCCAGCTACGGGATGACGCCGCTGGGCGCGGGCTGGCACATCGCGCCGGCGCTGCTGGCGCAGAGCAGCAAAGACCGCTACGTCAAAGGCGACAGCTATGAGTGGGCCACCGTGAACCTGCGCCTGATTCAGGAATTTACGCAGAACTTTGAGATGCAGTATGAAGGCTCATATCAGTACATGGATCTGCGGCCTGAAGGCTATAACAATCGTCAGGCCGTCAGCGGCAACTTCTACAAGCTCACCGTCGCCCCCACGCTCAAAGCCAGCGATGTGGGCGAATTCCTCAAGCGTCCGGAAATCCGCCTGTTCGCCAGCTGGATGGACTGGGATCATCGTCTGGATAACTACGCCAGCGATGACGCCTTTGGCAGCACCGGCTTTAAGTCCGGTGGCGAGTGGAACTTTGGCGTGCAAATGGAAACCTGGTTCTGATGAAACGGCCCGCGTGCGGGCCGCTTAGCGCATGATGGCATAACAACCAAAAATAGAGGTTACTATGGATTTTGTTACTCTTTCCCGGTCGCTGCTGCCGCTGCTGGGAGGCCGGGAAAATATCGCCAGTGCGGCGCACTGCGCCACACGTTTGCGCCTGGTGCTGATGGATGACGCCAAAGCCGACACCGCCGCGATTGGCAAGCTGGAGGGCGTGAAGGGCTGTTTTCGCAATGCCGGACAGCTGCAGGTGATTTTTGGCACTGGCGTGGTGAATAAAGTGTATGCCGCGTTTATCCGCGAAGCTGGCATCAGTGAAACCAGCAAGTCGGAAGCGGCGGATATCGCTGCGCGCAAGCTCAATCCGTTCCAGCGCATTGCGCGTCTGCTGTCGAACATTTTTGTACCGATCATCCCGGCGATTGTGGCCTCTGGCCTGCTGATGGGACTGCTCGGCATGGTTAAAACCTACGGCTGGGTTAACCCCGACAACGCGCTGTATATCATGCTGGATATGTGCAGCTCGGCGGCCTTTATTATCCTGCCAATCCTGATTGGCTTCACCGCGGCGCGTGAGTTTGGCGGTAACCCGTTCCTCGGCGCCACGCTCGGCGGCATCCTGACGCATCCGGCGCTCACCAACGCCTGGGGCGTGGCGGCCGGCTTCCATACCATGAACTTTTTCGGTATCGAAGTGGCGATGATCGGCTACCAGGGCACGGTGTTTCCGGTGCTGCTGGCGGTGTGGTTTATGAGCGTGCTGGAGAAGCAGCTGCGCCGGGTGATTCCGGACGCGCTGGATCTGATCCTGACGCCGTTCCTGACGGTGATTATCGCCGGCTTCGTTGCGCTGCTGGTGATTGGTCCGGCAGGGCGGATGCTGGGCGATGGTATTTCATTCGTCCTCAGCACGCTGATTGCCCATGCCGGCTGGCTGGCCGGACTGGTGTTTGGCGGGCTTTACTCAGTTATCGTGATCACCGGCGTGCACCACAGCTTCCATGCGATTGAAGCCGGGCTGCTGGGCAATCCGGCGATTGGCGTCAACTTCCTGCTGCCGATTTGGGCGATGGCTAACGTGGCGCAGGGCGGTGCCTGTCTGGCGGTATGGTTCAAAACCAAAGATGTGAAAATCAAAGCCATCTCGCTGCCGTCCGGCTTTTCAGCGCTGCTGGGTATTACCGAGGCGGCGATTTTCGGTATCAACCTGCGCTTTATGAAACCCTTTATCGCCGGCCTGATTGGCGGCGCGCTGGGCGGTGCCTGGGTAGTGTCGGTGCATGTGTATATGACGGCTGTCGGTCTCACCGGGCTGCCGGGCATGGCGATTGTGCAGGCCAGTTCGTTGCTTAACTATGCCATTGGCATGGTGATTGCGTTCAGCAGCGCATTTATGATCTCTTATCTGCTCAAATACAAAACGGACGCGGAATAATGGCGGCTTCTACATTGTTACCCGATATTTTACAGGCGGTGATGCGCGGTCAGCCGCGCGCGCTGAGCGACCCGCATTATCCGGGCTGGCATCTGGCACCCGTCACCGGATTACTTAACGATCCGAACGGCTTTATTCACTTCGCCGGGCGTTACCATCTGTTCTATCAGTGGAATGCGCTGGGCTGTCAGCATCAGCATAAATGCTGGGGCCACTGGAGTTCCGCCGATCTGCTGCAATGGCAGCATGAACCCATAGCGCTAATGCCGGATGAAGAGTATGACCGCAGCGGCTGCTATTCGGGCAGCGCCGTTGATGACAATGGCGCGCTGACGTTGATCTATACCGGCAACGTGAAGTTTGCCGATGGCGCGCGTACCGCCTGGCAGTGTCTGGCGGTGCAGAATGCGCAGGGCGGCTTTGACAAACTCGGGCCGGTGATCGCGCTGCCCGACGGCTATACCGGACACGTGCGCGACCCGAAAGTGTGGCGGCATGGCGAACACTGGTTCATGGTGCTGGGCGCGCAGGATTTGCAAAAGCAGGGCAAAGTATTGCTGCTGCGCTCGGCGGACCTGCGTGAGTGGCGCAATCTGGGCGAGATTGCCGGCAACGGTCTGAACGGGCTGGCGGCAGCCAGTTATATGTGGGAATGCCCGGACATGTTTACCCTCGGCGATACCACCTTCCTGATTTGCTGCCCGCAGGGGCTTGCGCAGGAACAGCATCGTTTTCTCAATGCACATCCCAGCGCGTGGCTCTCCGGCGATCTTGATTACGCTAACGCCAGCTTTAACCATGGCGAATTGCATGAGCTTGACGCCGGTTTCGAATTTTACGCGCCGCAAACCACGCTAACCGCCGACGGACGCCGGCTGCTGGTGGGCTGGATGGGCGTGCCGGACGGCGAGGAGATGCTGCAGCCTACGGTGGCCAATGGCTGGATCCATCAGATGACCTGCGTGCGCGAACTGGGCACGCGTGATGGCCGGCTGTTCCAGCGTCCGGTTACTGAACTGCAGGCGCTGCGCAGCGCTGAACAGCACTATCAGGGGCCAGCCGCCGATGCGCCGGTCATTGATGCGCAGCGGCTGGAATTACTGCTGAGCGGGCAGGGCGACATCACCCTGAACTTCGCCGACCAGTTACGGCTGGAGTGGCGGGCCGACGGGCTGCGGCTCGCGCGGCGCAGTCTGGCAAACGGCGAGTGGCAGTTCCGTTACTGGCGCGGCGCGGTGAATCAGCTCCAGTTACTGTGCGATCACTCCAGCGTCGAGATTTTCATTAATGAAGGGGAAGGGGTGATGAGCAGCCGCTACTTCCCGGCGCATCCGGCGCAATTAACCCTGACCGGACACGCAGAAGTGACGGCGCGCTACTGGTCGTTACGGCCGTGCATGGTAGAATAAGTCATTGTTTCCTTAACCGATGCACTGACGTGAGAAAAACCAAACGCGTTACCATAGCGGATATCGCCGCGCTGGCGGGGGTGTCCAAAGCCACCGCCAGCCTGGTGCTGAATGGCCGTGGCAAAGAGTTGCGCGTGGCGAAAGAGACGCGTGAACGGGTACTGACGCTGGCGCGCGAACATCACTACCAGGCCAGTATTCACGCGCGCTCGCTGCGCGATAATCGCAGCCATACGCTGGGTTTAGTGGTGCCGGAGATCACCAACCATGGTTTTGCCGTGTTCTCGCACGCGCTGGAAAATCTGTGTCGCGAGGCGGGCTTACAGCTGCTGATCTCCTGCACTGACGAGAACGCCGGGCAGGAGCGGGTGGTGGTGGATAATCTGGTGGCGCGTCAGGTGGATGGGCTGATTGTGGCGTCCAGCATGTTAAGCGACAGTGACTACGTCAAACTGAGCGATCAGCTGCCGATCGTGCTGTTTGACCGCTACGTTAATGACACGCAGCTGCCGCTGGTGATGACCGATTCGGTCACGCCGACTGCCGAGTTGGTGGAACGGCTGGCGCGCGCCAATCCGGATGAGATTTATTTCCTTGGCGGTCAGCCGCGTCTGTCACCCACCAAAGATCGTCTGGCCGGTTTCATGCAGGGTCTCGAACGGGCAGGTGTGACGCCACGGCCGGAGTGGATCATTCACGGCAACTATCACCCAAGCAGCGGTTATGAAATGTTTGCCGCACTGTGCGCCCGGCTGGGGCGTCCGCCCAAAGCGATTTTTACCGCCGCCTGCGGTCTGCTGGAAGGAGTGTTGCGTTACATGAGCCAGCATCACCTGCTGCACAGCGACATCCGCGTGGCCAGCTTTGACGACCACTACCTGTATGACTCACTAACTCTGCCGATCGATACCGTCGAACAGGATGTGCCGCGCCTGGCGCAGGAGTGTTTTACGCTGCTCACTACCATGATTAACAGCGATGAACCCATCAGCCAGCATACCGTGCTGCCGGCAACGCTGCGGCTGCGCTTTGGCAGGTAGCGCAGCCGCATCGCGTTTAACGACTCAATCGGTCTCCGGCTCACACACCTGCCATCTGACCGAGCTGACGCCTTTTTCCAGGCTGATGCGGCTGACCAGATTTTCCAGCTGATCGGTCAGGCTGGGTTTACCCAGCACTTCCGCATTCACCGCCATGCGGTGTGAGGGTTCCAGATCCTCACTGTGCAGGGATTGCAGCCGCAGACCGCTGCCGCCAAGGCTGTGCAGCATCAGGCTGCGCACCTGTACCTCATCGGCCGCCAGACAGATGATCTGCACTTTGTAATACTGGCTGGCGTCCTCCGCAGTAATGATGCTTTGCCGGTTGATGCCCTGTGCCAGTTCGCGCAGCAGGATGTTGGCGCACAGAATTACTACGCAACCGATGCCTGCTTCCAGCAGCAAGCCCATGCTGCATAACACGCCAATCGCCGCGGTGCACCACAGCGTGGCGGCGGTGTTAAGGCCGCGCACATTCAGGCCATCGCGCATAATGACGCCACCGCCGAGGAAGCCAATGCCGGAAACCACATAGGCCGCCACGCGCGAGGCATCTGCGGCAATTCCCGGTACGCTTTGCGTCATCAGCACAAACAAACAGGCACCGGTGCTAACCAGCGCATTGGTGCGCAGCCCGGTCAGGCGCTGACGCAGCTGGCGCTCGCTGCCAATCAGCGCGCCCAGAATCAGCGCGACCGTGACGCGCAATAAAAAGATTTTCCAGTCCATGTCAGACCTCACTCCATCACCGCCGGGCAATGAATATTCAGGGTTATAAGAATGGATTACAGCGGGGCCAGACAGAACGCCGGACTCCGGGGGGCGGGAAATCCACCGTCTTAACGCTGGGCTAAGACAGCGATGAGGCTATCTCAGCATCGGCACCGATTGTAATCGTGTGGGACAGGTGTCCAATTGTGTATCCTCATCAGTAAAAATTTCGCCGGCATTGTAGACGCTTTGCTCCGTCAGAGCGAAGACAAATCGCGCATCGTTTAAGCGGGGTTGAACAGGCATGAGATAATCACGCGTTTTCATTACAATCAGGCTGGGGTATCTGCTAAAAAACGTTTCATAATTAATTATCTGCGCTCATCCAAATACCCTAAGGTCTGACATGCAACCAATCAGTCTGCAAACCCGGTACCGTTCTGCAAACGAAAACACCATCGCGTTGTGGGCGAAAAATGCAGGCATCGGAAACATCCGTGAAGAGAATTACTACGATCTGGTAAAACTGGCGCTTGCCGCAGGGATAAAGCCGTCAGTTCCCTTACCGGTGTTACGTCTGATTGATGAATTGCAACGACTCACACTGGCAGATCCGCTTGCCGATACGCTGCCAGTGCAAGGCCTTCATTTTACTTTTTTGCCTCTGACTTTGCCGCTGTATAACGTCAACGAGCCTTTACCAGCGAAAGTGGCGCAACTGACCACGATCTGGAAGGAATTTGCTGCGAAAAAAATCGTTATCCGGGATCTGCGCTTGGTGGCATTGCCTGGCCAGTTATTGCTTGCGGGCATACCTGACACGTCAGCGATTGCCATGCGCCAGTCATTCTGCGACAAGGTTCTGGATTCAGACTGGGAAAATGAATTGCTGATGCGGCATGGCAACAGCCCGTTGCCGGCACCATTCTGGCACAGCACGCTACTGCGCTACAGCGCTGAGTTTTTACCCGCAGTTTTGCGTCAATTCATTTATGAACGTCAGGACATCAATTTCGGTGCGGTGGCGGGAGAATTGATGTTGACGAAGACTAACTACAACTGGACGAAGTGTTATCCGTTATTGCCGGCGAGGGTTTAAATATGGTGAGTGCGCCATAATTGGCAGCCATTAAACAAATGGGGCTGTGTGCGGATGTTACTGATTTATCTCTCAGGCTAAAGTACGCATAATCATGATTATGTTAAATAAGATATCTGATCACGTATCTCAATCCTTCAGTTTCGCCCTTCACGCCTCTTACCAGGCCCACAATTCATCCCACCTAGACCACGCAATGT
>NZ_JASEWO010000364.1:0-1110 GCF_030024295.1 Pantoea sp. Pa-EAmG | reverse complement strand
AACGTTGAATAACGCTTGCCAGAAAAAACTTATTACTGAGCGAATGTGAACACTGGTGAATACTAAGTGAAGACTAAATCTCAAAGTGTTCACTGTCTTAGTTGCTGTATTTATTGTCTTTTTTATCTCAGTGAATACCAGTGAACAGTTATATAAGAAACATAATATCTCAAGAGGCTATCTCGCACCGGTTGTGCTCTTGTCTGCTCATCGACAGGCGGAAAGCAATGAAATGCGCTGTCCTGTGGTACACGACAGAATGGCCTCATCCTTTACAGACGATGAGAGACCACCATGACCACCCCGGAACAGAAACCCGCTTCACTGGAATGCTTCGAGAAAGCCCGCACTGAACATACCGAAAGAATGAAAGCCTACAACGGCATCTGCGCCGATATCGTCCGCTGTGAAAGAGAGCAGCAGACGGCATCCAGGCAGGGAAAGAAGCCGAAAGCAACTGGCGCACGCGCTTCCGTAACCTGCGAGGCAATCTCACTGACGAGCTGCGCGCCGAACATTCTCAGCGCATCGCTAGCCGGGAACTGGCCGACGAGTTCGGCGGACTGCTCAAAGAACTGGCGCTGGATAAGCAGGAGGCGATGCTGAAGTGCTGCGGTAGTGGAAAAGAGTACGTTGAATCACACCGGAAGGCGTTTACTGGATTCGCAGATGTACACTGGCAGTCGGCCCTGCGTAACGTGAGTCCGTCGCTACTGTGGGCCATTAAGCTGCGTCTCCGTCGTGAAGAGCTTTCACCGACATTTGCCGGTGAAGACCGTGACCGGATTAATGACGTAGCTTATCTGGTTGGTGAAGCACTGACGCGGGCGGCTGCGGCCCTGCCGGACAGTGTGCTGATAGAGGCACCACTGCTGAAGAATATCGGCCTGCACCGCCCGGCCCTGACGGGTATTGATATGGAGCTTTATACTAGCCCTCTGCGCCGTCAGAAGCTGGCTGAATCAATCCGCGCGCAGCGTACAAAACTTCAGGAGGGCAGCCAGAAATGATGCACTGTCCTTACTGCAAAAGTGCGGCACATACCAAGTCGAGCCGCTATATGTCCGAACAGGTGAAAGAGCGTTATCACCAGTGCACTAACCTGGACTG
>NZ_JASEWO010000159.1:0-10549 GCF_030024295.1 Pantoea sp. Pa-EAmG | reverse complement strand
AGCATTTTTATGGTCTTCACTCTGGAGCTGACCTGCTCCCTGTCGATCCGTATACCGTGATGGTAGTATTTTTTTGCCAACTTCCGCTCCTCGCTCACAGTGGACCTACGCCCCCCCACCGTCCGCCATCTTCCCGCAAAACCTTACCCGACTAACGAACAGACGAGCTCTAAATACATCCGTGAAGGATCAACTGACCCTCTTCAGCGCAGTGAATTTTGATAGCCGATGATTATTCCTGGCATCAAACACCGCCGCCCCATCATCTTTCCGGGGCGGCTCGAATTCGTCGCTATTGCGCGCTCATCTCCATAAGTAACCAACCATCAAAAACTGTACGTCACCTTCAAACTTCCCGTAGGCGACGTCTTGCGTTGCACAATGGGGCTGTCGGCCGCGTCCCCCGTCAGCTGCGTCACGCCCGCTGCGGCAAGTACGCTCCAGCGCGAGGTGAGCCTGTGTGTCCAGTCAAGATTCAGCGAATACGCATAAATTCCGGCACCGGCGTCATGTCGGGCAAACCCCGATGCGGCCGATTGGGCGGCGCTGACGCCATAGTACGTTTGCATATACTTGTCGGATCCCCAGCTGCTGGTCAGCGCCAGCGTGACCGCATTATTCGGTGAAGTATAGAGCGGACTGGAAATGCCGAAGTGTACCGCCTCACCGTTGTCCCTTTCAGAAACCGGAACCTCAGCCTGCAGCTGCAGATGAAGCCAGTCGGTCACCTTATACCCCAGCCCAGGCACAACGATGGCCGAGCCTTTGATGTCGCCCATACCCCGCAGGTAGTCGCTGCCGGAGCTGATCGAATCGCTGCTCACGTCTTTGTCTTTACGCCCTGTTCGATAGCTCACTGCAGCGCTGTAATCCAGGTTGCCGATGTCGTTGCCGTAACCGACGCCCCGCGTGGTGCTGATAAAGAAGCCGTTTGCCATGGCGTAATCCACCACCTGCGCCGCACCGACGCGGTTTTTATCCGAACCCGAGTAGCGTGGCGCGACGTCCACGCCGCCCCCCAGGGTTAAAACGTTACCCTCGCTCTGCTCTGCCGCCAGTACTGGCGTGGTCAGTAACGCCAGAACGATGCCCGGCACGATGTTTTTCAGGCTGCGACCCGGGAGCAAATGTGGGGACGTATGACGCAGTTCGATGTTTCTCATTAAAGAAGTCCTTCTGGATCCAAAGGGTGACGATGTAAGCGGTTAAACGCCAGAACGCCCATTTTGAATACTGACCCTAAGGTTCTTATGAGCCGAAAATGAAGAAACACTGAAGCGCGCGCGGGTGATGTAAACCGGACAGATTTCCTGATACCGTTTTTTCTTAAGATGTTCTTCATTCACGGTTGATACAGTTACCAGTGTGAAAATTCTACTTATCGAAGACGACCTGGATCTGGGCAATGGCGTACGTATCGCCCTTGCCGATCAAGGATTTGACGTTATATGGGTTCGCCGTAAAGAGGATGCACTGCATCAGCTTGACGTCTGCGTGCCAGAACTTATTTTGCTCGACCTGGGGCTGCCCGACGGCGACGGCATGAGCCTCATGACGCGCTTACGCCAGCAGCTGAAGGGGATCCCGGTCATCATCCTGACGGCGCGAGGCACGCTGCAGGATCGCCTGTGCGGGCTGGATGCAGGTGCAGACGACTATCTCGTTAAACCTTTTGTTCTCGCCGAACTGCTGGCGCGGGTAAGAGCCCTTGCGCGGCGCAGTTACGGTTTTGAGAATGAGGCGATAGAGATTCGAGGCTTATCTCTTCATGTACCGACGCGTCGCGTGACGGTGAGCGCACGCCACATAGACCTGACGGCGAGTGAATATGCGCTGCTTGAAACGCTGATGCTGCGTGCGGACCGTGTGATTACGCGACGGTTTCTGGAAGAACGGATATTCGGCAACAAAGAGAACCTCAGTAATGCGCTCGACGTGCATATGGGAAATTTGCGAAGAAAAATCGGCGAAGGCTATGTGCGAACCGTGCGTGGCGTCGGGTATGTTATTGATACCGTTGCTGTTCAGAGAGTGACGACGTAATGCGAAAACTGTGGTATCACCTGAGGCACCCGACGCTGGTACGCCGAATTATCATCGCCCAGTTGCTGCTGCTTACCCTGCTGTGGTGTCTCTTTTTAACTTTCATTCTGTGGGAGGATCTCCGCAGCCCTCCCATCCTCACGGGCAGTCATACCTATGAAACGCTTTTTACGCTGGTCGAGCGGATGGACGAACACCCGCAGGATCGTACCGCCGTGCTGGCAGCCTTCAGCAAAGCGTTACGAGAGGGCTATGGCGGCGGCGAAGATCCCGCCCTGTCAATCAACGTCATCGTGCGCAGAAATAACGCGGTTATTTTTTCATCGCCTGATGCACCAACGGGGGTAACCAACACCCGGTTAGGGGAAATGCAGCGTGTTCAGAGCGACGGTCGTACCTGGACCAGCCGAACCCTTAAATCCGCTCATTCCGATGTGGAGGTTACCCTTTTCACCCCGGCCGGTGGCTGGAACTTCTTTATCTACCTCAACTCGCGCGGTTACTATGTCATGCCGCTGCTGGTCTGTTTCCCTTTTCTTCTGTTCCCCGCGTGGCTGTCAATCCGCATTGCCATGCGTCCCTGGAACAGGGTGGTCAATGAAATTGCATTGCGCTCGCCAGACGATCTCTCCCCTTTAAAAGCTGTACCAAAACACAGGGAGCTTCGCCAGATGGTGGACGCGATTAACGACTTTCTTGCCAGGGTACGAGAAAGCGCGGAAAGGGAGCGGGTTTTTATTGCCGATGCGGCTCACGAACTGCGAACGCCGCTGGCGGCGATGCGAATCAACGTGGAAGCGTTGCAATCGTATGTACTCAGCGAGAGCCAACAGGAATTGCTGGCGGGGATTGTTCGCAGCAACAGTCGTGCTGCGCGTCTCGTCAATCAGTTGCTGCTGATGATGTACAGTGAAGCACGCCTTGATACGGACCTGGAGCCCGTGCCGCTAACGACGCTCCTTCAAGAGCGAATGGCCGAACTGGAACCGCTGGCGTCTGCGCGCAGGATTGAGCTTGAATTTTTCGCCGAGGATGAAGTCTGGATCTCAGGCGTAAGGGAGCGCCTGGTGTCGCTCATTGATAATCTCATTGAGAACGCCGTGAAGTACAGTCCTGAAGGCGGGCGGATTCTGGTCGATGTCTGCTCATTAGAGGGCTCCGCGCGGCTACGCGTTTCCGATGCAGGGCCCGGTATTCCGGTTGAATTGCGCGAGCGCGTGTTCGACCGATTTTTCCGCGATCCCAATCAACTGCAAAGCGGGAGCGGACTGGGGCTTGCCATCGTTAAAGCGGTGGCGCAGCAGCACAACAGCAGCGTAAACCTGAGTACTTCCGCAGAAGCTGGCCTGATGGTGACGGTTGACTTCCCGAACCGCACGTATAGCTAAACAGGAACAGGGGGGTCGATCGCAAATGCCGCAGATTGCTTCAAAAAAATTACCGTATTTGTTATATTGTTGTTTATTGCTTATTCACCTCTGCGGTGCCAAAAAGAACAAGATTCACCGCAACCCAGGATACAAAAATGTTAGATTACCGCTTCCCGACAGCTTTGCAGATGGTTCTCAGCGTAGCAATGGCGGAGCAATTGGGTGAACGTTCGACGAGTGCGATTCTGGCCTACGGTCTGGAAGCTAACCCGAGCTTCATCCGCAAACTGATGGTTCCCCTCACGCGTGACGGTATTATCGTCTCCACGCTTGGCCGTAACGGCTCTATTCATCTTGGACGCCCGGCGGAAGAGATCACCCTGCGCGATATCTACCTTTCCGTCATTGAAGATAAAAAGCTGTGGGCATCACGCCCTGACGTACCGGCCCGCTGCGTAGTCAGCGCTAACGCATGCTGGTACTTTAAGTCTATCTCCGAAGAAGCGGAGCAGGCTTCGTTACAGGTACTGGCGCGTCACACCGTGGCAAGCGCGCTGGAAGAAGTGAAAAAAGCCGATACCAGCGGCTGCGATCCGGTGCCTGAACTTATCGCCAAGTATAAAGAAGCCCTTTAACTTTCTTTAAATGCAAAAAAAACCGCCTTGCTATGAAGGCGGTTTTTTATTATCTGCAACATCCCTACGCGGGCAGAACATCCCTTTCCGTTTTTTTGCCGCGCGTCACGAACTTACGCAGCGTCACGTAAAACACCGGCGTCAGGAACAGACCAAACAGCGTCACGCCCAGCATCCCGGAGAAGACCGTGATCCCGGTAACGCCGCGCACTTCTGCGCCCGCGCCGTGGCCGAGGATCAGCGGAATGGTCCCGGCAATAAAGGCAATGGAGGTCATCACAATCGGGCGTAAGCGCAGGCGGCACGCCTCCAGCGCGGCTTCCATAATGCCTTTGCCCTGAATTTCCAGCTCGCGGGCAAACTCCACGATAAGAATCGCGTTTTTACACGCCAGCCCCATCAGCACCACCAGCCCTACCTGCACGAACACGTTGTTATCGCCACCGGTCAGCCAGACGCCGAACAGCGCGGAAAGCAGGGTCATCGGCACGATGAGGATCACCGCCAGCGGCAGCGTCCAGCTTTCATACAGCGCCGCCAGCACCAGGAACGCCAGCAGCACCGCGACCGGGAAGACGATCAGCGCCGTATTGCCCTGCGTCGCCTGCTGGAAGCTCAGGTCCGTCCATTCAATGTTCATCCCGTTCGGCAGGATCTGCTTCGACATTCCGTCCAGCTGCGCCATCGCCTGCGAGGACGAAAGTACGCGCGGGTCGGCATCGCCAATCAGATCCGCCGCCGGGTAACCGTTGTAGCGAATCACCGGGTCCGGGCCGTAGGTGGTCGTGATATTCACCATGCTGCCAATCGGCACCATTTCACCCTGGCTGTTACGGGTGCGCAGATTCGCAATGTCTTCCACGCTGTCGCGGAACTGCCCGTCGGCCTGCGCCATCACGCGCCAGGTACGCCCGAACTGGTTGAAGTCATTCACGTACGACGAGCCCAGATAAGTTTGCAGCGTACCGAAAAGATCGGTCAGCGACACGCCCTGCGCTTTCGCCTTGTCACGGTCAACCTGCACGTCAAGCTGCGGAACGTTAGCCTGGTAGGTTGAGATCGGGAAGTGCATTCCCGGCGTCTGCATAATCGCACCGGACATGGTGTTTACCGCATTTTGCAGCGCGCCATAGCCCAGACCGCCGCGATCCTGAATGTACAGGGAATACCCCGACCCCTGACCCAGCCCTAAAATCGGCGGCGGCAGGATGGAGAAGCCAAAGCCCTGCTGGATTTGCGCAATTTTCGCGTTGATCTCCGCGTTAATTTCCGCCGCAGTATGTTTACGCTGGTCGAACGGCTTCAGGCCGAAGAAGACCGTCCCCGTATTCGGCGTGTTGGTGAACTGCAGCGCGTTCAGCCCCGGG
This sequence comes from Pantoea sp. Pa-EAmG, assembly GCF_030024295.1. NCBI lineage: Bacteria > Pseudomonadati > Pseudomonadota > Gammaproteobacteria > Enterobacterales > Erwiniaceae > Pantoea > Pantoea sp. Pa-EAmG. The sequence continues at coordinate 5,134 of NZ_JASEWO010000159.1, read as the reverse complement.
AACGCGACCGCGTAGTCCACGCCTTCGGTATTCATCCCGATTTCGCTCATTTTGCGGATCACCGCATCGGTGCGCGCCAGCGATGAACCTTCCGGCATCTTCACGCCGCCAATCAGGTACAGTTTATCCTGCGTCGGAATAAACCCGCCGGGAACCGCTTTAAACATGACGCCTGCGGCACAGAGCAGCAGCAGATACACCACAAATACCGCCCCGCGACGGCCGAGCGTTTTGCCCACCAGCCCCTGATAGCCGTTCGAGCTGCGGTGGAAAAAGCGGTTAAACGGACGGAAAATCCAGCCGAACAGACGATCGATAAGCCGGGTCGGGAAATCTTTCGGCGCGCCGTGCGGTTTTAACAGCAGTGCCGCCAGCGCCGGCGAGAGCGTCAGCGAGTTAATGGCGGAGATGACCGTGGAAATCGCGATCGTCACCGCAAACTGCTTGTAGAACTGCCCGGTAACGCCCGAGAGGAACGCCATCGGCACAAACACCGCGCACAGCACCAGCGCAATCGCGATAATCGGTCCGGACACTTCCCGCATCGCCTGATGCGCCGCCGCAAGCGGAGCAAGCCCCTCTTCAATGTTTCGCTCGACGTTTTCCACCACCACGATGGCGTCGTCCACCACGATACCAATGGCCAGTACCAGCCCGAACAAACTCAGGGTATTCAGCGAGAAGCCCAGCAGGTAGAGAATGCTGAAGGTCCCCACCACCGAAACCGGCACCGCGATCAGCGGAATGATCGACGCGCGCCAGGTTTGCAGGAACAGAATCACCACCAGCACCACCAGCACCACCGCTTCCAGCAGCGTTTGCACGACGGCACGGATGGAGTCGCGCACGAAAACGGTCGGATCGTAAGGTGCCGCCCACTTCATATCCGCCGGGAAACGGGTCGACAGTTCGTCCATTTTGGCGCGCACCGCGTTAGACAAATCGATGGCGTTCGCCCCTGGAGACTGGAAGATACCAATCCCGACCGCGTCTTTGTTGTTGAGCTGGGAGCGCAGCGCATAGCTGCCGGAGCCCATTTCGATACGCGCCACGTCGCGCAGGCGAACGACCGTACCGTCCTGCGTCGTTTTCAGAACAATATTGCCGAACTCTTCTTCGGTATGCAGACGGCCCTGGGCGTTAATGGAGATCAGGAAATCGCTCTCTTTCGGCAGCGGCTCGGCACCAAGCTGCCCGGCGGATACCTGCACGTTCTGCTCCTGCATCGCCGTGACCACATCCGAAGCGGTCAGCCCGCGAGCCGCCACTTTGTTGGGATCCAGCCAGACGCGCATCGCGTATTCGCCCGAGCCGAAAATCTGGATCTGACCAACGCCGGGCAGGCGTGCCAGTTCGTCCTTCACCTTCAGCGTGGCGTAGTTGCGCATATACAGCGAGTCGTACTTACCGTTGGGCGAAAACAGATGCACCACCAGCGTCAGCGTCGGGGATTGTTTCTGGGTGGTAATGCCCAAACGCCGCACGTCTTCCGGCAGACGCGCTTCCGCCTGCGCGACGCGGTTTTGCACCTGAACCTGCGCCTGATCGGGATCAGTCCCCGGACGGAAGGTGACGGTGGTGACCAGCACGCCATCGGAACCCGCGACGGACTTCATATACATCATGTTTTCAACGCCGTTGATTGCTTCTTCCAGCGGCGTCGCCACGGTCTCAGCAATCACTTTCGGGTTGGCGCCCGGGTACTCCGCGCGCACCTGCACGCTTGGCGGCACGACGTCAGGATATTCGCTCACCGGCAGCAGCGGGATGGCGATTAGCCCTGTGATAAAAATCAGAATCGACAGCACCGCGGCAAAAATCGGCCTGTCGATGAAAAAACGGGAAAAGTCCATGGGTTGGATTCTCAGGTCAAGGGATCAGTTGAGGGCGCTGGTGGCGGTCATGGCAACGGTTTTGGCGTTCACCGGCATACCCGGCATAAACACTTTTTGTAAACCCTCGACGATGACTTTATCGCCAGGGTTCAGCCCCTGCTGCACGATGCGTAGCCCGTCTGCCAGACGTCCCGGTGTGATATCGCGACGCTGTGCTTTGCCTTCTTTATCAACCACGTAAACATACTTGCGATCCTGATCGGTCAGCACCGCTTTGTCGTCGACAAGCGTGGCTTTGAATTCCGCGCTGCCCGGCAGGCGTACGCGGGCAAAGAGTCCCGGCGTGAACTGACGCTGCGCGTTATCCAGCAGCGCACGCATGCGGATGGTGCCGGTACTCGGCGTTAGCTGATTATCCAGAAAATCCACTTTGCCCTGATGGGGATACCCTTCCTCACCCGTCAGGCCAATCTCAACCGGTAGCGCCGTGTGATTGCTGGACGCCCCCTGCCCGCTGCGGGCCAGATTTTGATAGTGAAGGTAGGTCGACTCATCCACGTCAAAGTAGACGTAAACCGTCTTCTGCGAGACCAGCGTGGTGAGGACGCTGGCAGTGTCGCCCGCGGTGACCAGATTCCCGCTGGTGATCAGCGCCCGGCTTGCGCGTCCGTCGATAGGCGCGGTCACTTTGGTGAAGTCCAGGTTGAGCTGCGCCGCGTCAACCGCCGCCTGCGCGGCGCGAATGTCGGCCTGCGCCTGAATGGCGGCCGAGCGACGCTGCTCCCACTCTTCCCGTGAGACCAGATGGGTGTTGATCAGCTTATCGGTACGGTTAGCCTCACTTTGCGCCAGGCTGGCCTGCGTTTTGGCTCTTGCCAGGTTCGCCTGCGCCTGTTCCAGCGCGGCGCGATAGGTTCGGTCATCAATGGTGAACAGCACCTCGCCCTTCTTCACTTCCTGACCGTCGGTGTAATTCACTTTATCAATGTAGCCGGAAACGCGCGGGCGTAGCTGAACGCTCTCCACCGCTTCGATCCTGCCGTTAAAGCTATCCCACTGGCTTATTGATTTCACGACCACGTTAGCGGCACTGACAGCGGGCGCTTGTGGCGCAGCGTTTTGCGCGACGCTGTTATCACACCCGACGAGCAGCACGGAGGCGAACATCGCCCCCAGCGCGCTCAGATGAAAGTTACCCCAGGTTTTTTGCAGGCTCATTATTTTTATTCCGGTAATTGTAGCCGCCGGGCAAGACGCAGCGGGAGGCACTGCGCTACTTCCTTTGTCCGGTGGCTGGCTTAAGGCCATTTGTGTCGTTCATCGCCACAAAACTGTAACAGTTGCGAATACACTATTCCCGGCGATTGTAGGAAGGCGCTTAATTAAGTGCAAGAATAATTGTTGCACTTTATGTGCTATTTGAGTCGATGTAAAAAGACCCGTTTCGGTCAGGGATTTAAATGCAACAATAAAACTTGCAATTAATACAAAAACGCGCCACCTTTAAATGCAACAGATAAAGATACTTTTCTCTATGTAGCGTGGGGGTAACAACATGAACACTGGCGCATTTATGCATGATTTACTCGACTGGATCGACAACAACCTGGATAGCCGTCTGGATATTGAGTCCGTTGCCAGGCGTTCCGGCTACTCAAAGTGGCACCTCCAGCGTCTGTTCAAAGAACATACTGGCTATCCCCTCGCCGGGTACATTCGCGCGCAAAAGCTGCAAAAATCGGTTGAGCGCTTAACCCACAGCGACGAGCCGATTTTGAACGTGGCGATCGCGCTGGGCTTTGACTCTCAGCAGTCCTTCAACCGCAGCTTTAAGCGTCAGTATGGTCAGGCGCCTGGGGCATGGCGGCGGAGCATGGGTGGCCCGGAAACACAGCAACTGCGCCAGTAATGCATATTTTGCTGCAACGTCGATCTGTAGCTGCTATGCTGTATATAAACACAGTATAGCGAGGTGCACGATGGCTGTTGAAACAAAATTTGTTGTCGTAAGAAAAGGTGAAGAGAAAATGACTTTTGCCAGTAAGAAAGAAGCTGACGCTCACGACAAGCTGCTTGATATGGCAGACGCGTTCACCGACTGGCTGTTGCAAAGCGAAATGCAGATGGATGAAACGCAGGCTGAAAATCTTGGCCTGTATCTCGCCGAGCAGAAAGAGACCGTTCAGCATATTCTGCGTACCAGCAAGCTTCCCGATCTCACTGCCCCAGTTGCAGCGGATAAAACTGAATCCGATGCGGCTGACACGAAAAAAATCAGGGCTGTAAAAGCGGCCTGATTCTCAGCATGCGTCATCAACGATCCTGTAGCCGTAAGCAGACATCTGCTTGCGGCTTTTTTTTAGCCCGAACATGAAAAGAGTAAAGGAGATGACGTGCGGCAAGGAATGAAGGAAAAGATTAGAAACTTCGTCTCAACCCTTTAACACGCTAAAGCGGGACGGTCGGTAACATTGCGGAATTGCATTGCGCTGGTATTCTTCTTGTATCAGCGGGCAGGCCGGAGTCACTCTTTGTGGATAATCTCATCCTTCAGAAAACCATCATTATCTTTATTCTCATCTTGTGGGTAATCGATGAATTCAGGGCCAGGAAAAGAAAATATTCTGACCCCGCTATTGAAGCAGCTGATGCCAGAGAACGCCATGAATGGCGCTATCTCAGATGGGGGTTCCGGACTATACAAGTGGCAGCGACAGTGTATGTCTTCGTTCAGCTGATTCAGGGATTACTGAGATAAATGCCACAGGCAGGTATAACTGGACAAAACATCTTACTGTCCAGTTGAGCCTCGGTGATCGCCGTTATGTAGGTCACCTGAGTGCCAGGAGCGGACGTTGAGGAAAATATTATTTTGATGAGAAATATTTGCGTAATATTTTTTCTAATAGCGAGAAAACGACCGTGACCCTTTTGGGAGTAATCAGCTGGTAAGGCCGATATAAATAAAATTGCCATTTCTCCTGTCGCAGTTCTGGCAGTGGGGGAACAAGTTGGCCGCTTGCTAAGTACTCCCTACAGATAAAATCGCTGGATTGTACAACCGTTTTTCCGGCCAATGCAGCCTGAATTTCGGCGTATGGATCTGTAGTATAAAACTCAATATGACGAGGGACAAAAGTATTCACTGCGTCACTCATAAACTCAAATGATTTCCCCGTTTCAGGATTAATTAAACCACTAAATGGATAACGCTGTCGAAGATCTTCTAAATCAGTTGGTGCTCCCAGACGCGCAATGAGTTCAGGGGATGCAACCAAAATATGTTCAACTTGCCCGAT